>JAFSDN010000050.1 GCA_017436245.1 Clostridia bacterium | reverse complement strand
TTATACAGAAATGTATCTGCCGTCAATGAATGTAAGATTTATCGCAATCAATGACAATGTAGATACAGACGATAACGAAAGTAACGAGTTTGCACCTTTTACCAATATTTTTAATGAATGGTATGCTAAAAATGCAAGCAAGAAAATCAATGCTGTATTTAAGGCAAAGGGTGAATCGGGACAGCGTTTAGGCTCTGCTATCCCATACGGATATAAAGCAAATCCCGACAATCCGAAAGAAATTATCATTGATGAAGAAGCTGCAAAGGTTGTCAGATACATATTTGAGCTATGTATGTGCGGTAAAGGTCCGGGCAAAATAGCAAAGCAATTAACCGCAGAAGGCATTTCAACACCTATGGTATATTTCAGAGAGCACGGAATGCCTTGCAGAACAAAAGCCAATATGAGTAATGTTTGGTGCAACAGAAGTGTTTCGGGAATACTTGAAAATATGACTTACATAGGACATACAGTTAATTTTCGGACTGCTACAGTAAACTACAAAACCCATAAGAAAGTACGGCAGCCAAAAGAAAATTGGCTGATATTTGAAAACACGCACCCACCTATTATTGAAATTTCTGTATGGGAAAAGGTGCAGGAACTCCGAAAGAACAAACGTCGATATACCAAGTCAGGAAAGAAAAGTATTTTTGCAGGACTTTTAGAATGTGCAGACTGTGGTGCAAAACTGTATTACTGCACTTGCAAATCTCATAAAGAGGAACACGATTATTTCGTCTGCTCTAACTACAAAGGTAACACAGGCAAATGTACTGTGCATTATCTCCGTGAAAGCGTACTCTATGACATTGTTCTTGAACAGATACAAACAATGCTTGCATATCTGCAATCCTTTGAAAGCGATTTTGTAAAAAGCCTTGTAGATAAATCTGCAAAAGACAAGAAAAAGGAAATCGCATCACGCAGAAAAAAGCTCGAAGCAAACAAAATGCGAATATCGAAGCTTGACGGAATTTTCAAAAGGATTTACGAGGACAACATATCAGGTAAATTAAGTGATGAACGTTTTGCAAAGCTGTCAGCAGACTATGAAAGAGAACAAAAACAGCTTATATCAGATACGGCAGTACTTGAAGATGAGCTAAATCAAGAAGTGGAGCAAGTCGATAATGTAGAGTATTTTCTAAATATTGTCCGTCAGTACACCGAAATAAAGGAGCTTTCTGCGAGAGTAGTAAATGACTTGATAGATAAAATCAAAGTCCACGCAGTATATAAGTCAAGCGGTCAGAGAATACAAAGGATTGACATTTACTATACCGCAGTCGGTCTGATAGATGTATCACAGCATATACAGGAATTAGCTATCTAAATATTTTTATTCAATAAACAATGAGGCGATACAAAGAGCAAAAATCCCATTGTATCGCCATTTCTTAAAACTTCCTTATACTCATTTAACAGAAGCAGACGCACAAAAAACGCAAACTCCGATAGTCGCTAAACAATTCTCAACAAAAGTGGATAAACCCTCACAATCACAGAGAGGAATTTGCGTTTTTATCAAATTCAATCTGTGATTATGAAAGTATAGAGAAAATCTCTATATAAAAGCTATAGAGTTCATCCTTTATTTTGTTGAATAAATTGTTTAGCATAAATATAATATCACATTTTTTATTATTTATCAATAGTTTCGATGAGATTTTTTACGAACAAATATAAAATATGGCCGTTGCTGTAACAAGTAGGGGAAATGTATCATACTTTCTGCAATATTTAATATAATCCTAAGACTTCATCCAGCAGGAACGACACATGGAACGCCCCCCTATAAAGCGGTTCGTCGGAAACCTCAGAGCTCTACGAAAAGAGGTGTTGCGTTAAGTAAAGTGATAGGCAAATTAACGAAAAATGTCATTCTGAGCGTAGCCGTAAGGCGAAGTCGAAGAATCTTATTTGCCACAAGGATTCTTCACTACGTTCAGAATGACAAGCTGGTTAACTTAATGACATTGAAGCAAACTCCCGCCATTTGGTTTTTAAAGGATGTTTTGCAATATCATTGTCAGTGCAATTCCCGGTATTCCAAGAAAGCCTGCAAGCAGAGCTGAAAGGGGCGTGATTATGACGGTTAATCCGGCAAATCCGCCAACAAGATTTATTGCCACAAGGATAAGGCCTCCGATGATTCCGTTAAGCAACACTTTTAAAAGCCATTTCAGCGGACGGAAAAAAAGACGGAAAAAAACAACTGTAAGTAATAGTCCTGCTGAATATGCCAGAATGGATGTAACATCAAATGCCATAAAAAACAACTCCCGTGTATGAATTTAGTTTGTTCACTAAATTGTATACACGGGTTGTCTTGTTTATGACAGTTATTTTGGGTTTGCCAGGGTCAGAATATATTTGTCGGTGAGAAATGCCGGATAATAGGATTTTTTTGCTTTGCGAAGCCCTTCAAGCCCCATATCTTCTTCACGGTTGACAAAGTGGTAATCCGACCATTGATTTTCAAGAAATTGCTGATTCATTATGGGGAAGCTACCGTGAAAATTTGTGTCGGCGTGTTCAAGATGAATCACAACAATTGACTCTTTCTGGCACAACACTTCACCAAATGAAAAGGCAACAAGCTGATTGTCCACGGTTATGCAGCCGCCCTTGATGTCAAGATTTTCAAAGTTATCAAGCAGAGTGTTTACGGCATAAAGCTGTTCATCAATGTTGGAAACGGTATCTTTTTTGGTTTCGCACCATTGGGCGAATAATGTTCTGCAATCTTTGCATAATTCGGGGGTTATGGGCTTATAGCTGAAATCATAAAGGCTTTTGAATTTGTTTATGTGATTGCGCTTTGCATGATAACGGCTGCCGGGAAGATTAATCAGATTTTCGGTTTTGTACACATAGTCGGCGGAATTGATGTCCTTTTCGTAGCGGAACATATCAGGAAACAGTTCTTTCATTCGCTCTTTTTGGTCTTTCCCGAATATGCGTATCTGCGGAGCCTGATTTATCTGCGAAAAATATTCAAGAATTTTTGGCACGGTGGCCGAAACATCACCTTGCATTGTGGTCATGTTGACACTTTCCAATCCATTGCCGTGCCGTGAAAAAATGCAGAGATTTCCGTCTGATTGGGCATAACGAATGTTGTACGGCTTTTGCCATATAAACATATTGGTAAAGGTGAATTCCGAATTCAAAAATTCGCCTTGCTTGAAGTATGAGTCAAGGATTGGTTTGTCATCAAGGGTTACGGGTTTTATTTCAAAAGAAGTTGTGTGCATATAATCATGTCTGCCTTTCGGGGTTATAGTATTATTTTATTCAGCTCTCCGATAATGTTTTCTGCTGTTTCAAGAATATGATTGTGACAGGTGAAGAAAAAGAGCTGAGAAACCGAGCCTGAATTTTTGTAATAGTCCTTCAAAAATTTTATTGTGCTTTGGCAGTTTTTGTCGTCATACTGAGTGAGAATGTCGTCAAGAAACAGCGGGAGCGGATTGTGGCTTTCGGCGATAATGTCTGTTGCCGCAAGTCGCAGAGCAAGATAAACTCTGTCTATTGTGCCCGAACTCAGGAACTTCCATTCATGATAGCCTTCTGCGGTGGAGCTGCGTGTTTCAACACTCAAATCTCTTGAAACAAGAACGTCGGAGTATTTGCCGCCTGACATTGCATTCAGATATTCGCCTGTTTTTTTGCTCAGGTGTGAGCCAAGGCCTTTGTTCATTTCGGAAACGGCAAGCTCCAGCGCTGTTGAAGCAAGAGCAAGGCTCTTGTATCTGTCGGAAAGGATATTTGCGGTTTCTGATGCTTCGTCAATGCGGAAACGCAGTTGTGTTTCGTCGGTTTCGGGCAGATGTATTTTGCTTTGCAGTTCGCCAAGGATACGGCGTTTTTCCTGAAGCATATTGTTTAGCTCATGGGGTGACTCCGGAATTGATGTTTGGTCAATCTGTGTTGTTGACACAAAGTTTGTAAGGGAGTCAAGCTGTGACCTTGCAAATTCGGGTGAGATTTTTCCGTTTACAATGGTTTGGGAAATCGTAACTATGTCATGTTCAACTTGATTGTATTCTGTCATAAGACCTTCGATTTCTTCAAAAATCAGATTGGCGGATTCAAAGCTCTCGGTGGGCTTTGCCCGGGAAATAAGTTGTACGAACTGCGTTTTTGTTTCGTTTAACGAATTGGTAAGGCTGCTGAGCTTGACATTTTGAGCCGAAACGGTCTTTTGGCTCAGCTCGTCAAGTGTGGAGCAATTGTAAAGATTCAGCATTTGCAGAATTTTGTTCATCTGAGCATCACGTTTTGCGTGACATTCTTCCAAAATTGCATCGGGACTTTTTTCGGAAAGGCCGTCATAATTAAAGGAAATATAATGGAACTTCCTTTCGTATTCCTGCTTTGAAAGCTGCACCGCAACAGAGGTCAGTATCTTTCTTTCAAGGTTGTGGCGCAAAAATCCAAAGCCTCCGATTCCTGACAACAGCAAAATAATTCCAATCCAGAAGAATGAGGGGAGAATTGCGGTTATTGTGGCCGCAAGGATAACGGAAATTCCAAGAACGGCAAATGAAACAATTTTACGTTTTTTTGTCGCTGATTCAATTTGACTGTCAAGGGCGTCTTTTGCGGTGCGTACCTGACTGTTGATGTAATTGCTGTCTTGTTCAAGAGTCTTGATGTTTTTTTCGGTTTCCAGAAGTTGCTGAAATTCCAGATCGGGGATGGCGGCTGCGTCCCCGGAATTTGGAGCAAAACAGCTTGCTTCATAGCTTGATTTCAATGCTTTTCCTTTTTGCAAAAGGTCGGAAAGCTCGCTTGCAGAAAGTGAAAAGGCTTTTAGCTTTTGGACAAGAGCTTCTTTTCTGTCGAATTTTTCGGTCAATGCTGAAAATACGGCAATATCTTTTTTTGCCCTTGAAAGTTTTTGGGCAAGGTTGTAGCTTTCAAGCTGTTTTTCAGCTGTTTCAATATCCTTTTTTGTTTCATCAATGTCGGCTTGCAAACTCTGTTGTTCGCTGATTTGTTGGTTAAGTATTTCAAGGTCATATTTCAGCTTTTCCAGATTTGTTTGTGCATCCACCAAAAGTCCCTTTTTCCCGCTTTTTGAAACAAGCTCTTCTTTTGCGGCGGCAATTCTTGAAAGAACTTCGGTGTTGGATATGCTTTCGTCACCTGATGCTGAGAGATTGGCAATCCGCATTGCCAGACTGTCGGAAGAGGCATCAGAGGAAAAACCACCGTAGTTTTCAACAAATACACTACGTTCAAATTCTCCCAAATCCATATTGAAAAAGTGCTGTCCGGCATCGGTTGTTCCGGGAAGGGTATACTTTTCGCCACCGGACAGGTTGATGACGGTTGTTTTGTCGCTTGATGCCGATTTTTTGAATTCCTTGTGAAGTCGGAATTCTTCTCCGTTTTGCTCGAACTCAATTGCTCCCGACATGGGCAGACCGTTCCATGGGGTATATTTTCTTCTGATGTTTTTGGCAACGTCAGAGCTTTTTCCGCTGCTGCTTCCGTAAAACATCAGTTTTATAAATGCCATAAGGGTTGTTTTTCCGTCTTCGTTGTTACCGAACACAAGGTTGAAGCCCTGAGTAAAGTCAAAGGAGCGGCCCGAAAATTTGCCGAAGTTTTCAATGTCTATTTTTTTAATTATCATTGAGTGACACTCCTTTCTCAAAAGCCTTCAGTCCCAGCTGCAGTGCCAGTGTATGCAATTCTTTTTGAGCTTCGTCGGCATCTTCGGTCATCTGAAGCATTTTTTGGACAAAAATTCCACGCAGGGAATTTTCGGCAGCAATAAGGTTTATATCGGATAAATCCGTGACGGTATTGTCTGATATGCGGATGTATTCAACCTCGTCGCTCAGGGCGGCTTCAATTTGCGTGATGTTGGGCAAAAAAACGACATTGGTACTGCCTGTGAGCGAAATCCGATACAGGTTTTTGCCGTAATCGGGAGAATAGTTTTCTTTCAGTTGTGCCAAAATTTTTGATGTAATATCAAGAGAGGTTTTACAGCCGGTGATGTCAGTGTGGTCAAGGATGTACTGTCGGGAAGACATTTCGGTGTATTCAAGCTTGCAGTTTCCTTTGCTGATTGTTCCGAGATAAACACCGTGGCTCCCGTCTTCGTCAAAGCCCCTGCCGTCGGGGCATCCGCAGTAGGAAAAATATGTTTTGCCAAGCTTTTTGATTTCGGTACGCTTGTGAATGTGGCCAAGAGCAAGATAATCAAAGCCACATTCACAAATGGCATTTGTGGTTATGGGGTTATAGCTGCTTTCGGTTGCCGTCGAAACAAGGTCGCCGTGAAGAACACAAATGTTGATACGGTCGGGTGAAAGTTTGATTTGTCCGTTGAGCAAAGGCGTTTGCTGAAAACTATCCGTAAATGCAGCACCAAAAAGACATACGTTTTTGTGGGGAAAATCAAAGCTGTGGGAAAATGACGAAAATATAACAACATTTTGCGGAAATTTTGCGGTGCGGTATATTGATTCGGGACAGGCACAGTCGTGATTTCCCGGTGAAATTGCAATAACTGTGTCGGGTATTTGTGACATTGCGCCAATGATTTCCGAAGCGGTGTCTGCATCAACAAAGGGACGGTCAAAAAGGTCTCCTGAAATAAGAAGAAAATCAACGTTTTCGGTCTTGCACAGATTGATTATACGAAAAAAGGTATTGATTATTTCTGTGCGCCCGCCCTTGACACCGGTGCGTGATGCGCCAATGTGCAAATCTCCTGTGTGAAGAAATTTGATTTCCGACATAAAACTTAGTCCTTTCATGTTTATTATTTAAGATTATATAAGATTATATCATACCGGAATAAAAAATACAAGTTTATGGAAGTATAAAATAAAAACAAAGTATCAACTTATAAAATCGGAACATTGAGTTATAATTTTGTTGACACCTTCCCTAAAATATGGTAAAATATAAAAATAATATTTTTAAAACATCAAGGATGTGATACAGTGAACACAAATGCTATTGAAAAAATACGTATGGCAGAAGCCGATGCAGAGAAAAACGAGAAGGCTGCGGCGGAGGCTGCCGAAGGTGCTGTTGAACAGGCAAAGGCGGATGCAAGGCTGATTGTTGAAAAAGCAAAGGCTGACGGCGAAGCGGATGTGTCAAATGCCGTTGCTTCGGCAAATATTCAGGCAGAGAAAAACAGCGCTGAAAATGCTGTGAAGATTCAGGAATCCTTGAAGAATCTTGAAGCAGGTGCGGAACAAAAACGAAACGCAGCAATCAAAATTGTTATGGATAATCTGATTGCCAATTAAGAAAGGGGTGGAGCTTATGGCTGTTTTGCCCATGTCCGGTATAAGTATTATCGGCATAAAAAAAGACCGAAAAAAAATACTGGAGACAATTCAGCATATGGGTGTGGTTGAGGTCAGACCCTTTGAGGACGGTCAACCGGGCTTTGAGAAGCTTGATACATCTGTTTCACAGGCAAAATTTCTCAAGGTCAAAGGTGAAGCGGAAACCGCCCTTGAAATTCTTGAACGGTTCAGCCCTGAGGATAAGCCGCTTTTGGGCTTTCTTCACGGACTGAAAAGGATTTCGGTTGAGGATTATGAAAAAAACGTTGAAAAACGTGATGAAATTCTGAGTGTGGCATCAAATATTGTCAGAATGGAAAAAGAAAATTCCGACCTGAATTCAGCAATAATAAAGCTGAAAGGCAATATTGAAGCCCTGATGCCATGGAAGACGCTGGACTTCCCAATGAATTTTTCGGGGACCCGAAAAACTTCGGCATTTCTTGGCTCCTTTTCAGAAGGGCACAGCATTGAATCTCTTGAAAAAGCTTTTGCGGAAGGCTGCGAAAAAAAGCAATTTGACGGTCTTGGAGAGATGGTTCATTTTGAAATTATCAGTCGGACCGAAACACAGACCTATGTTATGGCGGTTTGCAACAAGAGCTTTGCGTCTGAGGTGGAGGAAGTTTTGCGGCATATGGGGCTCACGGCTCCGGCAGTTGCTTTCGGGGATGTTCCCTCGGAGCGAGTCAAGAAGAATGAAGCCGAAATCCGTGAAGCCGAAAATAAGATTGAAGAGAACAAAAAGAAAATTCTTGATTGCGTCAAATACCGTGAGGATTTGAAGTTTATTGTTGACTATTTTTCAATGCGAATTGATAAATACAGGGTAATTGAACAGTTGGGACAAAGCAAAAATGTTTTTGCCCTTACAGGTTATGTTCCAAAAGCGGACGTTTCCCTGCTTGAAGGTGTGCTGAATGAAAAGTTTGGTGTTGCCTTTGAAGCGTGGGAGGCTGAGGGTGACGATGTTCCCGTGGCATTGAAAAACAACGGCTTTTCTGCTCCTGTTGAGGGAGTCCTTGAGGCATACAGCTTGCCCGGTAAGGGCGAGCTTGACCCTACGATGGTTATGTCGCTGTTTTATTATTTTCTGTTTGGACTTATGCTCTCGGATGCGGTATACGGACTTATTATGGTTCTGGGATGCGGATTTGCCTTGTGGAAATTCCCCCACATGAAGGCGGGGATGAAAAAATCACTGAAGATGTATTTGTACTGTGGTATTTCAACAACCTTCTGGGGCGTGATGTTTGGCGGATATTTTGGGGATGCCATTCAGGTTATTGCGGCAACTTTTTTTGATACCGAAATTGTGATAAAGCCTCTTTGGTTTTCGCCCCTTGACAGACCAATGCAAATGCTGATGTTTTCATTGCTGGTGGGAATTGTTCATCTTTTTGCCGGTCTGGGAATGAAGCTTTATTCGCTGATTAAGGACAGACAGTATAAAGATGCGCTTTATGATGTTATCTTCTGGTATCTGCTTGTTGGCGGTGCGATTGTATTTTTGCTGTCAACCGAAATGTTTGTGAAGATGGCAAGTCTGAGCTTTATTTTTCCGCCCCTTGTCGGAAAGATTGCGGTATGGGCTATGGTAATCGGTGCATTGGGCATTACGTTCACCGCAGGCCGTTCATCAAAGAATCCGTTCAAGCGCATTGCAAAGGGCTTGTATGAGCTGTATGGTGTCACAAGCTATCTGAGTGATATTCTGTCCTATTCGCGTCTTTTGGCATTGGGGCTTGCAACGGGTGTTATTGCAAACGTGTTCAACAAGATGGGCAGTATGCTGGGGGACAGCATTATCGGGATTATTGGATTCATAATTATCTTTGTTGTGGGTCACGCTTTGAATATTGCAATTAACCTTCTTGGTGCATACGTTCATACAAACAGATTGCAGTTTGTTGAATTTTTTGGTAAATTCTATGAAGGCGGAGGAGAAAAATATACGCCGTTCAGAGATGATACAGGGTATATTGAAATTGATACGTGCAATTCTGAAAAATAACAAAAGAAATTTAATTAGGCATACCAGCCTGCGGTTGCGTTTAAAATTTTTGCAGGCAGAAAGGTTTT
>JAFSDN010000049.1 GCA_017436245.1 Clostridia bacterium | reverse complement strand
TTTCACTCCTACACTATTTTTATATATTAAGTATACCATTTTAAAAGTTCATAATAAATGTGGTTTTATGATTTTTTCTGCATTTGTTTGTTGATAAAATAACATACACCCTAACCGATTGATGCAGAAATAAAAGAATTATAGCTACGATACGCCGGAAACTTTGCCGTTGAAAAGCATAATTTTTCTTCTTCAAGCTCCTCAACCGCCTGAATTTTTCCGTCCATATAATCCTCAAGTCGCATCCGGCCACGGTTTATGCGTGCAATAAGACCTCCAAACCGCAAATCAATCCGGTCAAGTCCAAATGCCTTGTTGTTTTTCAGCCACAGCTCGGATAGCCTTTGGTGAAGTAAGCCTGCCTCATCGCCAAGGTCACTGAGCTCACTTATGTTCTCACGTAATCCGACTTTGTTGTGGTTTTTGTAATTTTCGGTTATCCGCAAGCCAATATCCGACTTCAGATACAAAACCTTTGCAAGCTGCTTGTGGTATTCAAACAGCTCCCTGAGGTCTTCATGAACAGATGCTTTGCACAAACCATTGTATATTCCAAGGTAATGACCCTTCAGGTCAACATCTTTGTACTGTTCATCAAAAAGTCCCTGCAAAACATCCTGATACAAGGTATGCTTTGCGGCAGTGACAACGCCTTCAATATCAGTAAGTGTTTTTTTATATTCCACACTTTCAGGAAGATTATCCAAATCAAAAAGAAGAAAATCCTCCGCTTCACAGCCGGTACATATTCTGAACATATCAGAAAGATGTGCCATATCAACCTTTTCATAATATATATATTCTCCAAAGAACTGCATTCCAAGCAGTGCCGTGTATATATCGGTCTCGCCGCCGTCATCACGCCAGAGTGTTGCGCATATTTCATCAATACCGTGCTTTCGGCAGGCTTCCATTGCAGGAATTGTTGTCCTGAATGTTTTGTCATAATTCACCCCTATGCCGTTCCAAGTCCATATTCCACCAAAAAACGCCACATTCCGCTCCATGGTTTTGTGAATTGCCAGCATCTTGTGATAAACTTCGGGAATTTCATTATAATAATCCCAATACGCCATGGTAACATCTTTTGGAATCAGCTCAAGAATGTTTTCGGGCATAACTGCCTCGGTGTCAAAATAGCCACCCTTTTTTGATGCAATTCTGAAAAGCATATCGCTCCACATCATTGGCTCTTTGCCATATTTTTTGAGTATTTCAACCACTCTTTTCAGATGCGCCGATATAATTTCAAATTTATCCACCTGTCCGTTCAGGCTTTTATACACGCCTGTTCCCAGCCCCCATGCCTCGTCCATGCCCACATGAATCCGCTTTGACGAAAAGCATCGGCTGACGGTGCTTATCATTGCCTCAATAAAGTCATAGGTTTTTTCAGCGCCAACCAGCAAAACATCGGCGGTGTCACGCATGCCCTCGGCATAAGGCCATCTGAGGGTGCTTGCGAGATGAGCAAGCGTCTGTATGCAGGGCACAACCTCAACCCCAAAGCCTGACGCATATTCATCAATCGCCCTCATTTCATCCTCGGTATACGCGCCACGCATATAACCAAAGTAGGGATAACCCTCAACCTTATAAACATCCTCCATATAAAGCATAAAGGTGTTCATTCCCATACGGGCAATACGGCTTATGAGGTCCTTTGCTGTTTCAACCCTCATTACGGCATTTCTCGACACATCAGCCATAATTCCGCATTTTTTTATTTTTCGGTCCTCGCTGACGCAAAAAGATTCTTCCTGCTTTTCCATTCGGTCAAGAAGAATACAAAGGCCACGGCAAAAATCGGGAATTGTTCCGTATTCAACGGCATAACCCGTCCGGTCTTTTTTTACAGTTATTCCATCAGTCCGGCGTTTTGAAACAGCAATATTCAGCCCGTCCTTCGCCTCACAAAAGTCCATTTTTGAGGCAAGCTCCGCCACCGCTCCTTCAAGCTCTTTTTCAATATTTATAAAATTCAGCTTTACCATATCAATCACCCAAATTATATAAATTTCTCAAAAATCTTTTTGCCACGGGGTTTTCGGTACGCAAATCCACCTGACATATTACATAACGCTTGCCTTCATATTCCTTTTCGGCAACCGCCAGAGTTTTTTCCCACTTATATTCCGCATTTTTGTTTCCTGCCGTCAGTATCGGCACAAAGCCCTCTGCCTCAAAGGTTGCATGCAATATGGGGGTTATCATATCCTCTTTTTCATTGTACCAATAGGCAAAATCCTTTTCCTCAAACTCTCTGACCGCAGAATGTCCGGTTTTTCGTGAAACAAAGTGGAGGGGAAGCATTCCGCACCCTTTTACAACAACCTTTTCGCCGGCAATTTCGTATTCTCCCGGTTCAAGACATTCAACAAGCACCACATTGTCATTTTTCTCAATATCGCAGGGTGCAAAAACGGTTATTTCCTGCTGAGCATAGGTTCTTGCCTTGCCGTCACCGTCCACAAGCACAGCTCTCAGCACAAATTTTTCCCTGTCACCGTTGACAAATGCTTCAAACTCGACATTTGCCGCATAGTCAACACAGCACTCACGGCTTTTGGCATTTGTCTCAGCCGACTTCACAAGCTCACCGTTATGATTATAAAGCTCAAAAACAACCGAGTATTCCTCTGCACTCTGGGTATCGTTGCATATATATGCCTCAACGCTCACCCTTTCGCCCGCCGTATAGGTAAATCTGTCGGTTCGGAACGAAAGCATCAAAGGCTCCAGCGCATCACGATAAGCAAAGAATGCAGGCTTTGGATTGCGCTTGCAGTCCATAATTGTCTTCATCCATCCGCTTGGCCACGCATCAATAAAGAGGTGAATGGCATGAGAAATCATTCTTTCGTCACGTCTGAAGGCTTCGGTCATTATTTTTGTTGCAAAAGCCTGATGCTTCTGACTTTTTTCAATCCATTCCTCCATGCTTTCGGGAGTGTCATAAAAGAAATAATGAAAATCTCCCGTCTGGGCACGGATAATATTTCGTGGGTCAAAGGGTTCTTTCAGCCATTCTTCGGGGTAAAATTCACGCATAACCTCGGCACATTCAAGCCCCTCTGCACCGTATTCGCCGCAACCGTAATACCAATTGGGCAGAACAGGCATCCAGTAACCTCTGTGAAGTCTGCCAATGTCAATTCCGTGACCGTTGTACCACATTGGATAGCAATGGTTGTCGGGCATACTCTCGGTGGGTGGGTCATAGTCGCCGTCCACGTGCTTTATCACACGGTCGGGATTCTGCATTTTCACCACAAGGTCACAGCAGGTAAAGAAGTCTTCCATTTCGCCACGGCTCAGATGTCTGTGAGGCTGATTGTTTGCATTGGGGAACGGCTCGTTTATGTAGCTGATAATCACATTGCAGGGATGATTTCGGATGTGCCTTTCCATTTCCTCTGCCTGACGGATTCCCTCCGCCACCTTGGAGCGCCTCATGCACCCAAACAAAGGTAAATCCGTCTGGGTCATAAGCCCCAGTCTGTCACAATAATCATAAACCTCTGCCTGAACAGGTCTCTGAGTTAATCTAAAGAAGTTCATATTGCAGAGCTTTGCAAGAAGAATATCGTCAATCAGCTGTTCATAATCGCCACACAGAACATCCTGCTGTTCAAAGCCCATGGTGTTTGCCCCACGCAGACGTATTGCTCTGCCATTGAGGTAAAACATTCCCTTCATTTCGGATTCTGTGTCCTGAACAAAGCTCCTCATTCCAAAGTGACAGGTCTTGCCGTCAATCACCTTGCCGTCAAACAGGATATTTGCCTGAAGCTCATACAAATAGGGTGTTTCCAAATCCCATATTTTTGCATCGGGCATATCAAACCTGATTTTAAACAGATTCTTGCCGTGCATAATTTCCATTGGTATATCCGACCCCACAGCATCGGCATAATATGCCTCCGTCAGGCTGTCACACATTCCCACGGTCAGCATTGTGCCCGGAATATACTTTTTGTTTTCAAATACTGTTTCCTCAAAGTTCCGTCCGTAAACCGAATATTCAAGCTCAACCCGATGCTCGCCGTAATCCTGATATTCCACCTCAAGCCAAACCTCCGCACAGCCGTCCATCGAACGGACAAACATATCACTTATGTGTATCTTATCCCTTATTTCTATATATACCGAATTATATATTCCCATTCCGGGCGGACAATGATGCCAGCCGTATTGAGGGTCGTCCCAACCGATGCCCGTTGCGGCATAGAGCTTGTCGCCCTGATGTTCAATGCCGTTGTTTTCAATGCTTCCCATATAAATATGGTCGTTATACAGCTCAACCTGAACGGTGTTTTTCCCCGATTTCACAACATCGGTTATATCAAACTCAAAGGGCGAGAAGAATCCCTCATGCTCGCCCGCAAAAACTCCGTTCACCGTCACAACCGTCCGATAGTCAGCACCCTCAAAGTGAATGTACGCACATTGACCGTCCATAACTTCGGGAACGTCAATCTCTGTCACATAGGTTTTCTTCATCGCACCCAAAGGGCCTCCGTATTCAGGAATGGAAACCGTCTCCCCTCCACATACAAAGGAAGTCACGTCCACACGCTTGCGATAATTTTTTGCTTTTGGCGCCAATTCTCTCAAATATGGTGCATATTGTTTTTTCAAGCCCTCCAAAGCCGCCGAAAGCTCCTTTGCCGTTGACATTTTGGGAGTTACCTCAACGGGCTTCTTTTTTGAATCCTTCAGTTCGCATACTTTTTTGTCGTTTACCCTGAGCTTGGGTTCTTCAAGAAATTCCATTCTTCCGCCAATACCGTTGGCGGCAATCTGCGCAAATTTATCCATCACAGTCACCTATCTGTTCAGCTTTCTTTGCTGTATTTCTCTGAAATATTCCTCGGTTGTACCAACCGAAAAGGGTTCTATGTAATTATAAGATTTTTTCAGTTCTTCCTCGGTGGGGAAGGAATCATAAAGACCTCCGCAAAATCCGCTGTGGTCACTGCCACCTGAAATGAACAATCCCTTTTCAAGGGCAATCTTGTGAGCTCTTTCCTTTTCCTCCTCGGTGAGGTCGGGATGCCACACTTCAATTCCTTCAATTCCACATTCAATAAAATAATCAATCTCGTCCAGCTTGTTGTGGGGATGTGCAAGAACAGCAAAACCGCCTGCATCCTTAATGAGCTTTATCATCACACTAAGCTCGTTAAAGGGATGAATGGGAGGATACTTGCCGCCACGCTGACCAAAATTCTTGCGGAACCAGGGCATATAATTCTCCTGCTTCACAAGACCCTTTGCCTTCATAACCTTGAAAACATGATTGTTGCAAAGCCATATAACCCCTTTGTTTGCGTCCAACACTTCTTCCCATGTAATGCCCTGAATATCACCTGCCTCAACGCTTTCGTCAAAGCATTTTTTTGTGTTGTCGGTTTGTCTTTCTGCCATTTTCGAGAGATATTTTTTCATTTCGGGATATTCCGGATCAAAATCAAAGCCTACAATGTGGTAAGGCTTGGGATCATAAACCGAAAACT
>JAFSDN010000048.1 GCA_017436245.1 Clostridia bacterium | reverse complement strand
GCGACATTCCGAAATGCCGCTTGAACATTTTTGAGAAGTTGAACACATCCGTATAACCAACCGAGGAGGCGGCAACCGAAACTGAGGTCTTTTTGTGCAGAATAAGCTCTGCGGCAATGTTCATCCGGTAATTAAAAAGATATTGCTTTGGCGATACCCCTGTGCTTTTTTTGAAAAGAGTTGAAAAATACATTCTGTTCAGGTTGAGACGGTTTGCAATCTCGTCAACGGTGATTCCGTGCATATATTCCGAGTGAATGCAGTCAAGAGCCTTGTCAATGTAGCCGGGCTGAGGCGACTTATTTTCAATGAGAAGTGCAAACAAATCCCACAGCCGTGCCGAAAGAAACGCACTGCGTCCGCCCTCAAGGCTGTCACATTCCTTCATTTTGGTAAAAATTCTCTGAGCCTCGGGGCATCGGATTACATAATCCGGCCTGATTGGAAGCTCAAAAGCGGTGAACCCAATCCAGATATAGCTCCACGGGTCGGATTGGTCGGCAATGTAAAATGTTTCTTCGTAGGGGGCAATAACAAACATTTCGCCTGCACCAACACGGTATGATTTGCCGCCTGCGTCAAAGGTTCCGCAGCCCGAAACAACAAAATGAATAAGCCAATGGGTGCGGATTGCCGGCCCGAAGAAATGTGAAGGAGGGCAGTTCTGATAACCAAATTGCACGGGGTTCAGCCCGTTGTAACTCTGGTCGGCAACGATAATATTTGTTTGCATTGAAATCCAGCTCCTTTGAAAAAACAACAAAATGACATATAATAACAACATTATACTATTTGATTTACGGAGTTGTCAATATATAATGAAGAAAAAATGGATTTGTATTACAAGGAGGATTTATCTGTGAAAATTACGTTTATGGGCGCAGGCAGTACCGTATTTGCAAGAAATGTAATTGGTGACTGTATGTGCGTTGATTCATTGAAGGACAGCGTTTTTGCTCTTTATGACATTGATGCTTCAAGAGTTGAGGAAAGCCGTGTTATTCTTGAGGCAATGAGAAAGGCAAAGGGCGGATTCGGAAAAATTGAGTGCTATGTTGGTGTTGAAAACCGCAAGGCGGCTTTGAAGGATGCAAATTTTGTGGTTAATGCAATTCAGGTGGGCGGTTATGACCCTTGCACAATTATTGACTTTGAAATTCCCAAAAAGTTTGGCTTGCTCCAGACAATTGGCGACACTCTTGGAATCGGCGGAATTATGCGTGCTCTCCGTACGATTCCCGTTATGGAAGACTTTGCAAAGGATATGGAAGAGGTTTGCCCCGATGCACTTTTCATGAACTACACAAACCCCATGGCAATGCTCACGGGTTATATGCAGAGATATACCGGTGTTAACACAATTGGTCTTTGCCACAGCGTTCAGGTTTGTACAGATACCTTGCTGAAGAATGTTGGCATGGAAGACAAGCTGGAGGGAAGAAAGGAGCTTATTGCCGGAATCAACCACATGGCATGGCTTCTTGAAATCAAGGACAAAAACGGCGTTGACCTTTATCCTGCAATTAAGGCAAAGGTTGATGAATATATTGATAACCCCGAAAACATTGACAAGGTTCGTATGGAATACATAAAGAACTTTGGCTATTACTGCACTGAGTCAAGTGAACACAATGCGGAGTACAACCCATTCTATATAAAGAGCAAGTACCCCGAACTCATTGAAAAATATAATATTCCCCTTGACGAATATCCCAGACGTTGCGTAAACCAGATTGATGCATGGAAGAAGGAATATGCAGAGCTTCTTGAAAACGGTGTTAAGGAGCACACAAGAAGTCACGAATATGCTTCGTGGATTATGCAGAGCATAACCGAAAACACACCTTATCAGATTGGCGGAAATGTTATCAACAAAAATCATCTGATAACCAATCTTCCTGCCGAAGCCTGCGTTGAAGTTCCCTGCCTTGTCAACGGCAACGGAATCACTCCTTGCTATGTGGGTGCCCTTCCTGTTCAGTGTGCGGCAATGAACATGACAAACATAAATGTTCAGCTTCTGACAATTGAAGCGGCAAGAACAGGCAAGAAGGACCACATCTATCAGGCGGCAATGCTTGACCCCCATACGGCGGCAGAGCTTGATATTGACACAATAAAGAAAATGGTTGATGAGCTTATTGATGCTCACGGTGATTATCTGCCCAAGTTTGTTTAAAATTGCGGTGGCGGCTGTTGCGAAGTTTTGCAACAGCCGTCTTTTTGTAGGCTCTTTAACAAATGTTGGGGTAAAGTCTTTGAAAGATTCTTCGCTTTGCTCAGAATGACAGAACTTTGCTTGTGATAATGTCATAATCATTGTCGTGGAAACGGCAGAATGCCGTTTTAAGCGGAATAGCTTCCGCAACTTTCAAGCTATTGGCTTGAAAGCCACGCATGATTGCAATAGTGTCGGTCTTTGAAAACCATAGTTTTCAAAGGAGTTTGCGATACATCGCAAACAAAAAACGCAAATGCGTTTCACCGACTACTATTATGTTGAGCGTAGTCGAAACATCTTTTCCGTTCAAAACCCCAACATTTACAAAAGAGCCTTTTTGTATTTTAAAATGGAAGACTTGCAAAAAAAGAAATTGCGTGATATAATAATATGATTACAATGAAAAATGTCAGTTGGATTAAAAGGAGAATTATATGAAAATGAAAAGGAGTTTTTTGGTTCTTTTGGTTGTGCTGCTTTGTTTTTGTGTTGCGGGATGCGGTGCAAAAACTGTGGCTGAGAATTTGTGGGACAGTGCAACCTATACTGAGGACACGGAGCTTGGAAACGGAGCAAAGACCCTGCTTGTTAAGGTTGAAGCTCAGGAAAAGTCGGTTCTTTTCACCATCCATACCGATGCAAAAACTGTTGGCGATGCATTGACGGAGCATAAGCTGATTTCGGGCGAGGAGGGTGCATACGGACTTTATGTAAAGGAAGTTAATGGTATTGTTGCCGATTACGATAAGGATAAGAGCTACTGGGCTTTTAACAAAGAGGGAGAAGCTATGACAACGGGAGTTGACGGAGCGGAGTTTTCGGACGGAGAACAGTTTGAGCTTGCATACACAAAATAAGGAAAGGGCTATTTTTAATGATTTCAATGGTCAGATATGACTTTAAAAGGAAAGAAAAATAAACTTATATTTGGAGGAGATTTTTATGAAAACAATTAAAGCAGAACCAATCACAAACGAGGCTTTTGCGCCCTTTGGTCAGTTTTACACCATGGACAAGCCTCAGGGCTATGCATTGTGCGGAGAGCTTCACAGCTTTTATCCCGACAGAATCAATGCAGACAGCACGCACAGAGTGGGATATTCACCCATTGTTGTGAAAAAACCCGAAAAAATGATTATAACACAGCAGGAATATCACACAACCACCTGGGAAATGATTCTTCCTATGGATGATGATATGATTCTTCATGTTGCGCCCGCATCGGCAGGAACACCCGTGACAGACCTTGCAAAGGCTTTCATTGTTCCCAAGCATACTCTTGTTAAAATGAATGCGGCAATCTGGCACCTTGCGCCTCTCCCTGCCAACAATGAGCAGCTCACAGCAATGATTATTCTTCCTGAATGTACATATGCAAATGATTGCACCGTTGTTGACCTCAATGAGGAACAGCAGTTTGAAATTGTAAAATAAAAAAAGGTTCTTTATCAAATGTTGGGGTTTAGTACAAAAAAAGATGTTTCGACTACGCTCAACATGACCTTGTACCGGCTAAGCTTTAGTCATTCTGAGCGCAGCGAAGAATCTTTACAAAG
>JAFSDN010000047.1 GCA_017436245.1 Clostridia bacterium | reverse complement strand
TGCTGAATATCCCGACTCCATAATTTCGGGAATTTCGGTAACACCTGCGTTGTACACCATGGGAAGCTGTCCGCCTGCCGCTTTTGCATAAAAGCTCTTTCTGTCAAACTTCCAGTAATCGGGAACAACTTCAACATCGGGATTCGCCTTTTCAAAAGCCTCTTTTCTTGCGTTCACCGTGTCAAGCTCTGTTCCCTCTTTGTCAGGCCATCCACCAATGGAAATCACGGTCTGTCCTTTTTCGTTCTTCCCCTCTTCGCCCTTTCCGCAGCCTGCAAACATCACGCAAACCAATGAAAAAGCCAGAACCAATGCCATAAATTTTGTTACGTTTCTCTTCATTTCCTACACTCCTTTTTATATTATTTTTATTTTTTCAAATTAATAAATCAGTTCATTCAGAACACTTTCAACTTCTTCATTTGATTTCTGTGTAACCAAATAACAATCCTTGCCCCCATCGGTCACCAAAGTTCTGCCTTGGTTATCAAAGGTAACAGTCTTTGCCTCACTTTTGGCATATAACGGGGTATCCTGCATAACGGCACAATATACCGTAATCGGGTCCCAACTGCTTCTCCTGAATTCTTCTTTCCCGCAAACCACTTTATTCCATTGGCTGTAAGCCATTCTCACAGGATTCTCTTCCACCTGTTGCTCCAGATTATCTCCCGTAAGAACATTGATACCAAGCTCAAATCCGCTGTAAACAATGGGAACAGGGAAAATTTTTGAAACATACTGTGCGCTTTCAATATCCTGTGAAATATTGTATTCCTCATACAACGCATCCTCAAAATTCCCGCCCATGGCATACATACATCTGACGCTTTTTTTCACAAGCTCAATACCGTTCAGAGGGCTTATGTCATCAGCCCCGGATTTAAGAAGCTCTGCAATATTATTGAGCATACCAATGACCACAATAACAACATCATTATTTGACGCAAGAGCTTTTCTCATTACTCTGACAGCGTTTTCGAACTTTGGTACACTGTGGTTTTTCAGATATTTGTCCATAATCAAACTTGTATACCGTCTGTAACGTTCTCCATCCATAAAAGCTTTAACGTTGTACTGTCCAACAGGAATATCCCCTCTGTTATACCACTCATTGATTGCCTTTACCGCAACAGCTCCGCTTTTTTCCGATGTACAATGGGTAATTGCCGCAATGTCACACATCTTTTCATCGGCAAGTCTGTGCAAAAGAGTCAATGCACCTGCATCATCACAATCTGCGCCCAAATCGGTGTCCAATAAAATCTTTAACATTCTATATGTAAACCTCACTTTATATTCTACTAACAACTTACTAATATTTTCATATACCATCATTATACTTCACCCCACTTTCACAAGTATAGGTTAAATCGCTGATTTTCTTGTATTTTTTGGTGATTATTTGTAAAAATCACATAAAATCAAATAGTATAAATCGCTGATTATTAGTTTTAATCTATTGACATTTCAAATATTTCATAGTATACTTTTGTTAGAAATGAGGGATGAATATGAACATTAAACCCACCTTTATGTATAACAGTTCTCATGAAGACGGCTATTTTATACAGTCACATTCCCACACCTGTCATGAAATTGTATTTTACGATTCAGGTTGTCATGGCAAAACAATTCTCGACAACGTCGAATACGAGTTTAATCCGGGCGATGTTGCAGTTAACCGAAGCGGCTGCGTTCACTCCGAATCCTATATATGCGGCGGAAAAATAAAATGGATTGGCTTTGAATGTGAAAATTTTCCTCTTGAAAGCAAGCTTTACCGCAACCTGTGGGATATAAAATACCATCTTGACATTATCTTCAAGGAAATTATAAATCAACCCTATAAATATGACGAAATGATTTCCCACAAGGTGTCGGAAATGCTGCTTTTGCTTGAACGTACTCAGTACACAAACAATAATGACAATAAAAATCTGATTTCTTCAAAAAACTTTATAAACGAAAATTATATGCAGAACATAAACATAAATGACCTTGCAAAATCCTCAGGCTACAGCTCGGCACATTTCAGGCATCTGTTTTTTAAGGAATACGGATTGTCGCCCCAGAACTACCTGATTGATGTAAGGTGCCGAAAAGCCATGGAGCTTCTCAGGCAAACAAACCTCTCCTGTGCCGAGATTGCGGCACAATGCGGATTTTATGACAGCAGTCAGCTTTCAAAAATGCTGAAGGAGCGTTACTCCGTGACCCCCATTTCCATCCGCAAGCAGGCATCGCCCTCTGCTACTGAAAAAGAATAAAAAAGTTCTTTATCAAATGTTGGGGTTTAGTACAAAAAAGATGTTTCGACTACGCTCAACATGACCTTGTACCGGCTAAGCTTTAGTCATTCTGAGCGCAGCGAAGAATCTTTACAAAGTATTTACCCCAACATTTGTTATAGAACCAATAAAAAAACGCCTTGGATTGTTCCGTAACACCGCGGAACAATCCAAGGCTGTCATATTAATGCAAGGTTTAACATTTGACCCATGCATCAATAATTTCCACCGTCATTGTCTTGGTGAACACATACGCCTTTCACCTTTTCAACGAAATATATTTCCGTTCTGCAAAACAGATGTCCTTGCAGCTCTTTCCGATTTCAATTACAAAATCTCCCGGTTCAAAGACCCAATTACCTCTTATGTCATAAAAGGATAAATCATTTTTTGTTAATCTGAAAACAACATCTTTTGTCCCGCCCTTTGGAATGAACACCTTTTCAAATGCCTTTAATTCCTTAACAGGACGGGCAGCACTTGCAACAACATCGTTCACATAACACTCAGCAATCTCCCAGCCGTCAAATTCACCTGTATTTCTGATTTTACACGAAATTTCTGCAACGTTCTCCTTTTCATTGACTCTGAATCCAAAATCGGAATATTCAAATTCCGTATATGACAAGCCATATCCAAATTCAAACAAAGGTGTGCTTGCCGTGTTTCTTGCCACATAATGAGCCTGTTCATAATACCACCGAAGCCCCAGCTCATTGCGCTGATGATTATACTGAATGGGAATCTGACCGGTGCTTCTTGGGAACGTTACAGGGAGCTTGCCGCAAGGGTTAAAGTCGCCAAAGATAATTTCAGCCGCCGCAGTTCCGCAGGCTGTTCCGCCGTGCCATGCCCACAAAACAGCATCGCACCATGGCAAAAGCGACTCAAGCCCCAAGGGTCTTCCGGCAAAAATAACCGCAATCACCTTTTTGCCCATTTCCTTTGCCCTCTTTGCACAGTCAATCTGCCCCGCCGACAGTTCAATATTCACCATTGTTGTTCCTTCGCCGGTTATGTGGTGGCTTTCGCCCAAGGCAACAATATATGTATCCGAAAGTCCTGAATGAATCCACATATCCTCAGCGCAACAAGGATAAGAAACAGTCTTGTCCGCTCCATTAAGAGCCGTCACACCCTCTGCCAGCGACACCACATCTTCCTTTCTGCCGCCTGCGTGCCAGCTTCCCATCAGGGCTTCCTTTTCTTCTGCATAAGGCCCCATGACCGCAACAGTTTTTTCACCCTTTTTGAGGGGCAAAATTCCGTTATTCTTCAGCAGAACCATTGAATGTTCACTTACTTCCTTTGCCTTTTGGATATTTTCGCAGGTCATAATCTGTTGGGGCGAAACATCTTCGTCAAAATACGGATTTTCAAACAATCCCAGTTCAAACTTCACCTTCAGCACACGTCTGACGGCATCATTAACCCTTTCAATGGACACAAGACCCTTTTCTATGGCTGATTTTATGTTATTCTTATAAACACAGTCCACCATATCCATATCAACTCCTGCATTGATGGCAAGAGCCGCCGAGGTTTCGTCATCCTCAGACACGCCCTGACATTTGAGACGCAGAACCGCATCCCAATCGCTGATTACAAAACCCTCAAAGCCCAGCTCATGACGCAGAATATCCGTAAGATGATATTTGCTTGCCGTTGCAGGCTGACCGCTGATTTCGTTAAATGAGCTCATAACCGTTGCAACCCCGGCATCAACTGCCGCACGGAATGCAGGCAAAGCCCTGTTCCGCAGAGAATAGTCCGACCACTCGGCTGCATCCTTGTCTCTGCCTCCGCTTGATGCTCCATAGCCTATAAAATGCTTGGCGCACGCCGCCAGCTTGCCCGGCTTTGACATATCATTCCCCTGAATTCCCTGAACCGAGGCTTTGGCAAACAAGCACCCCAAAAGAGGGTCTTCGCCTGAACATTCAATAATTCTTCCCCATCTGGGGTCACAACACACATCAAGCATTGGCGCAAAGGTCCAGTGAACGCCTTCCTTTGAGGCTTCCTCAGCCATGACAGCTGCCGCATCTCTGATAAGCTCATAATCCCATGTTGCAGTTTGTGCAAGGGGAATGGGAAACACCGTTCTTGAACCGTGAATAATGTCACGTCCGTTTATAACAGGAATACCAAGCCGGCTTTTTTCCACCGCCGCACGCTGAATTTTGTTCAGCTTTGAAAGCTGCAGCTTTTCCTGTTCATTTGCACCTGCCATGGCGCTGTTTGCCAGAATCAAAGAGCCAAGCTCACCTTTTTCCGCCTTTTCTTCCATTTCTTCCATGCGCGAATCGGTCAAAAACTCCTGAGTCAGCTGACCCAGCTTTTCATCAAGAGTCATCTGTGCAATGAGCTGTTCTATCTTTTCTTTCATTTCTCCGCACTCCACCCGTAAAATGCTTCCTTTGCTTCCTTCAGCAGTCTGAGTGATTCCTCAAATACATGCTCATTTCCCACCTGTGCAGGTGTCCATGGCGCTGTCATAAACCCAATAACCTGCTCATCAGGCGCATTATCCCTGAAATACTCAACCAAATCCATTGTATTGTGGGGACACTTATTAACCGTGGAGGCACAGGGCACATATTTGTAGCCCTCCTTCATCAAAGGAAGAGCAACGTTTCTGAAATTCACAAGGAACGGGTCTTCTTCAACATATTTAAGTCCCATTTTGGCATACTCGCCCTCATTATAATAGGTCACATATTCCGACCTTGATTCAATGGGAGTGTAGTGCTCTTTTCTGAAAGCATTGTAATACCATGGCGAAAGAATGGCATCCTCCACACCTATATGTTTTTTATACTCCTCAGGATGGTCAAAAAGCGCACAAGACCATATCCACGGTGTTGCTCCCTTGTCAATAACACAATCCATCAAAAATCTCAAATCATGCCAATAAAGCTCTCCCTGCCGAAACACCACATACTGAGCGTTGGCGTTATGCTTGGCGTCCTCCTCATCCATTCCCAGATGTATGTACTGAGGTTCGTCAAACAAGTCATAAACCTCATAAATCAAATCTCTGCATACATTGTAATATGTGGTTGTGGAAATCATCCGTGAATACTCACCAAGCCACATATCATGGGAGGTGGAAAAGTTCAGCTTTGGAATTATTTTTATTCCCATATCAGCAAGCCGCTTTACCTCATCACGAACCTTTTTTCTTGTCCATGCACCATCCAGCGCAATTTCAGGATGACTTCCATATTCAATTCCGTCACACAAATCCAGAATTATTGTATTCACTCCGCAATCCGCAGTCATTTTTGTAATATTCATCCACGCCTCATCATCAAAAAGCAGCGTTTTTCCCAAAAGTCTGCGTGTGTAATTCATGCTGCGGTGCAGCAGTATTCCCCATATTTTTTCATTATTTTTATTCATAAGCCTTCACCTCTCTAAAACATATCAGCAATCTTTTTTGCGGCATGGGCAAGTTTTTTTATTCCGTCAAAGACAGTTTCCGCTGTGTAATCCTTTAAAAACCGGTCTGCCTCCAGGGTCAGATAACCGCTATATCCGATTTTTTTCAGTTCGTCCACAATTTCCTCAAAGTTTATATCCATGGAAAAAGGTATCTGATGTGAGTCATGCCATTTGTCGTTATCGTGAATATGAAGTGCCCCAAGACGGCTTCCCAAAGCCTTTATCATCTGCACCGCCGAGGTTTCGGACCCACGCATTTCTGCATGACCAATATCCAGACAGGCAACAAAAAAATCATCATTTACCGCATCAAGATGCGCATTAAAACTTTCGGGAGTTGCACAAGCCGCAAAGGATGACTGATTCTTCACGCTGTCCCAATCCCACATATTTTCGGTTGCAATTTTCACACCGCAATCCTTTGCAAAAGGGAGAACCTCCATATACATCCGGGCGTTCCATTCAGGCGATTTGTCGCAATCGGGATGAATTACGCAAATTTCGCCGCCCGCCTCGGCAGTACATTCAATTGCACGCTTGAAGTATGAACGGATTTCACTGCTTCGGCTGGGAAATGGTGCGTGTGACTGATTGCAGACAATGCCGTTATCCTCACCAACTTTACGCAACCGTCTTGCAAACTCAAGATAATTGCCTTTTGAAAGAGGGTGGTCATTTTCAAGAAGTTTGTTTGCAGGCCAATCGTAATTGCACATACTGAACATGGAAAAATCCCATGCATCAAAGCCTGCCTTTGCTATGTATTCAATGGCTTTTTCCTCGCCGACTTTCCTTGATGCCGACTGTATTTCTGTTGAAATTTTCATATATATCGTCCCTTGTCACTGTTTATTTATTTTTCTTTTTTGGTAGCTTTATTTTCACATCCGTATATTTTCCGACCTCAGACTTGATTTCAAGACCGTATTCCTCGCCGTAAATAAGCCTTATGCGCTTGTGGGTGTTCAAGACCCCGATTTGCAAGCGGTCTTTTGAGCTGTTTTCCTCGTCCTCGCTGTCGCTCAAAAGCTGTTTTATTTTATTCTCCTCAATGCCGCATCCATTGTCGTAAATACTGATACAAAGGATTTCGTCTTCCTCTGTTATATGAATTTTAAGAATAGCGTTTTCCTCTGAATTCAGCTTTTCATCCAGTCCGTGCATAATCGAATTTTCAATTATCGGCTGGCAAATCATGCTCAGAATACGGTAATCATAACAGGCTTCATCGGCAGTTATACTCACCTGCAATCTGTCGCTGTATCGAAGCTGATAAAGGGCAATGTAATCTTCAATATTGGCAATTTCGCTCTTCACATCCAAGGTCGAATCCACCGTCAGAATTGCATTGCGCAGAAATCTACCCAATATAAGGAGCATTTCGGCAATTTTGCTCTGCTTGTTCATAATTGCCGTAAACCGTATTGCAGCAAGGGTATTATACAAAAAATGAGGATTCATCTGGTATCTCAGCATCATAATATCCAACTGGCGGCGCTTCTTCTCCTCAGAACGGATTCGCACAAGAAGATTCTTTATATGCGCCACCATGGTATTGAAGCCCACACTGATAACACCAATCTCGTCCTTTGACCTCACCTTCAGTTCGGTTTCAAAATTGTCCTTTTCAACGTTCTGCATTGCATCGGTCAGCTCACGTATGGGAAGCATTATTCTGTTTACCAGAAAATAGTTGATGATATACCACACAGCAAAAAGAAGAACAAACGCCAGAACCACCATGTATTTTATATATGTAAGCTCTTCATAATACTTTTCGCAGGCAACAGGTCTCACAAACTTCCAGCCGGTGATGGGCGAGGTGTAATAAATAACCAGATATTCAACGCCTGCTTCTTTGATTTTAAAGCTCCCTGCATCGTCACCATAGCCTTCAACACCGTCAGAAATGGGTCTTTCAAGAAAAACATTGCGAAGCTCCCTGGCACCCCTTGAATATATCAGCTTTGCTTTTGCATCATAGACAGATAGTGTTTGGTCAACCGAATTTTGCATTTGTATGTTTTCATCAATTTCGGATAACCTTTCTTCCTCTCCCATAAACATATCGTCGTCAAACACCATATACATATTACCCACATAGGACTGGTCTTTTTTATAGCATCCGTCACGAAGCATAGTCCCTGCAACAATGACATTACTGCTATTTTCAGAAATCGGCTCTTTCAAACCCAGCCACGACAAAGTCCCCGAATCCGAGCCTACGCTGTAATACGGCATAATAAACCTGACCGGATTAACATTTTCTGTGGGATTCCCTGCCATATATGAATTTCCGTCAACACTAAAAAAAATTATCCCCTTGAGCGACCTTTCGCTTCTCACAAACTTGTTGTATATTTCATCCAGACATTGCTGAACAATTTCATCATTCTCATTTGCCACCACCGAAGACTCATTCATCAACCTGAAGAATTCGTCATCATCAAGAATAATATCCATTGTATTCTGCATACGGCTGATTTTTACCACCAGCTTGTTGTCAAGCTGTTCCAGCGTGCCACATGACTCACTGTATAGCTTGTCGGTTACACGCTTGCTTTCAGAATCATAGTAAAAAAAGGCAAAAAGAATCACGGGAATAACGCCGATTATTACAATATAAAATAATAGTTTTCTTTGCAAAGAATGCATATCCACACAACCTTGAAAAAATAAAGTTACTTTTGAAATTTCTTGGGCGATTCACCCATCACCTTTTTGAACATTCTGGAAAATTGTTCGGCGTTGGGATAACCAACACGCATTGCCACTTCATAAATTTTCAGATTCTCATTCTGGAGCAAATTCACAGCCATATCCATTCTGACCTTTAGCAAATATCTGGTAAAGCTCATTCCCACCTTTTTCTGGAAGGTTCGGCTCAGATGTCCTTCGCTCACTTCAAGAAGCTCCGCCAGCTTTCCCAAAGACAGCTGTTCGCCATAGTGAACTTTGATATAGTTTATCACCTTATACATACCGTTGCTGCAGGCAAGAGCATCAGCAATCTCAAACATACTCTTTATGAACCACTCGTTCATGGCATTCAAATCCGCTCCGTCCTTGATTGCTTCATATGCTGAGACATTTTCCGTTGCTTCGCCCTGAAGCCCGCTTTCTTCGATAAAATTAATCATTTCAATATAATAAGAATAAAAAAGACTTTTTATCTTATCCACCTGAGCCGCACCCACCGAATCAGGTGAAACTCTGAGTCCAAAAACACCGTTACGGATTTTTTCGGGTTCGGGCTGAACAAACAGCTTTTTCAGCTCCTTGACACCCTTTGCCACATCAAAATGCACGTCAATGCGGGGTAAATCCTTATAAGCAATGAACTTTCCGTGCCCTGCCATGAAACAGTACTGAGCGGCAAGCCTTGCCTCACGGTATGTGTTTTTCAGCTCAACATAGCCGCCAAGGCATGAACTCAATCCGCAATCCGCATCAAGCTCAAAACATTCAAGCAAAGCGTTCCTTGCCTCCTTGAAAAAAGCTCTCAGCTCCGTATCGGATTTTTCGGGCATATCGCACACAATCACAAACTCGCTTGGAAGATTGCAGAACACATATAAGTTGTTATACTTGCGGCAAATCTCCTCCAGCACATTCAGAATTGCATATTTGAAGGTTTCACGCTCGCCCTCCCACATTTTTTCCTCAACAACATAATAGCAAGGCAACGACAAAACCAGAATACCCAGATTATTTTCCTGAAGACGTATTTCATGCTCCAATAACTGTTTTTCGGTGGAGCCGGTGTACGCTCCCCATATAAGATTTTTTAGAACCTTCTCCCAATGAACAGAATGTACCTGCTCCGTTGACACCGTCTTTTCATTGGTTTTGTTTATATAATCATCATAACCGCCCGACTTCACAGATTCTGCGGTATGCTCATTTTCAATTTCATCTCTCAATTTAAACAAGGTCTGCAAAACAGATGCCGGGTCAAGCTCTATTTTCAAAAAATATTCTTTTATTCCCAGCTCATATGCTTCCTTCACCAGATGGAATTCATCAAACCCACTCATAACAATAAACTTTGTTCGTGGAAATTCCTTTGACGCAAGTCGAATAAACTCAAGACCGGACATCACCGGCATCTTGAGGTCTGTTATAACAATATCCACAGGCGAGGTGCGCATGAAGTCAAGAGCAACCTTTCCGTTGTGAACACTGCCAACCAGGGAAAAGCCGTTTTCTTTCCAGTCAATCAATGTGCTGTATGCATTGCGCATAATCGGTTCGTCATCAACAACCAAAACCTTCAGCATTACCTTACCTCCCCTTTTTTCAATCTTTTTACCTTTCAGATTCAAAAATACGTATACGCGGCGAAATGCCCTTCCGCCGCGTATACAAAGCAAACATCTATTGCAAAGTTATATTAACCACAGCCCCGTCGGGATATTCTCTTTGGGGCAAGAGGAAAATAAATTCAGTAGTATCTGCAGCTTTAAGTTTAGCATCCGACAGAATAAGAGGTTCATCCGCGCTGTCATTCAGATACACTCTCAATTCACAGTCACGAACGCTGTCCGATGAATTAAGCACCCGGATATTCACCCCAAGGGACATGGTGCCCACGGGTTGCGAAATCTTTTTATCCTCGTTATAAAAAGACATATCCAAAACGCTAAGGCCGTCTATTCCCACCTCATATGCCGCATTGATTTCAGCATCATATTCCATAGCGGCAGAATTGCCCGAAATATCCTTTACGTCATCAGATGCATAAACCACATATGAATTATACACCATTTCGGGCTTAAGCACAAGAGTAATTTTCTTCCCCAATGGGTCATACACGGCTTCTTTTACTTCAACTTCCAAAAAATCGGTATTGTCATATACTGCAAAATTATCTTTTGTTACAGAGCACGGATTAAGCTCCGTATCATTTGTATAACTCAGCCGATAAATTGCGTTATCAAGGGGAAGTGAGCTGTCAAAGCCCACCTCCGGCAACAAAGATTTCTGCTTCAACAACAGGCACAAATGTGCTGAGGCTGTCCCAGATAAAGAACTTCACTTCGCTTGTTGCATCACTCATGGCAGCAAGACCTGTGATTTCTGCATTATATGTCACGGTTGAACCGCTCACTTCGCTTGTTGCAACAACTGCATCAACAAGCCTTTTGCCCTCATATACAGCAAGAATACCTGTTGGAGCTGCTCCCTCATAGTTTCGGAGAGTTGCAACCGCTTTAACTGCTGTTGCACCGTCAAGACTTGTGAGAACGTCTGCACCGTTATAATAAACAACATCTGCTTCTGTTCCGCCGGTCACTTCAAATGAAACAGTTTTTGCGCTGCAGGCAATGCCCTCTGCATCAACAGCATCCGCCAAAGAAACGGTATATACACCATTTAACGCATCTGCGAAAGTAAGGGTAACTGTTCTGTCAACCTGATTGTATGCAGCTGCAGCAGTTACAGCTGTATTTGATTCATCGGTTACAACAATCTTTGTTTCCTCGCCGCTTGCCAAATCATTGTTGAGAGAAAGTGCCACGGACTTTGTATCAGAATTGTATTCACCAACCTTTAAAGCCTTGGTTCTCTTGCGTGTGTAAACCTTAATATCGCTGTAACGGTTTTCAGCTGTCCATGTATCTTCCGACAGAGGATAAATATGCGAGAAGAGCAGGCTGCTCATCTTGTTGGGGAATGCGGTTACACTCTGAGCTGAGCCAAATGTTGATGACGACTTGAAGGTGGTTGAATAACCATCATTCAAATCCTTCATCTCATAACCAAGATATTTGCTGCCGTCTGAATTCTCATACGTTCCGAAAACCATTCGGATATATGCAAAGCCATTGCTATCCTTACTCATGGTATGAGCACTTCCTTTTACGCCCTCACTGTCATATGGATAGAATAACATATTAGCCTTCCAGAATTCTCCTGCCGATGCAATAGCAGCTCCGTTAATACGCATAAAGTTGCGGGCTACATTTCTCGCTGCCACACCCTCTGTTTTGGCCGTCAGCTCTGAGCCGAGTTTAACCTCAACAATATGCATATCATCAACGTCCATAGTAGTGTCAAGTGCAGCAGACGGAGTATACGTTACCTTATAGTCCTTTGCATCGGTTGTCGGATTTACTGCCAGATAATAGTCGCCGTCCGATGTCTGCTTGATTGACATTGCGCTTGTATCATTTGCAATACTATTGCTCATATATGTTATATTGGGTATCGTGGGAACTGTTGTTTCGCCTGTGAAATCCTCATTTACAATATATGTCTTTGCAGCGGTAAAGGTATATTCTGCCGCAGTAATATTCTTGCCTGATACAGATTCAACCGAGCCTGGAATTGTCAGCTTGTATGAAGCTCCCTCCTCCAGCTTTCCATATTCAACTGTGGCCTTGTCACCGGAAGCACTTACAATATATGCACCCTTGATTGCCGTGCCATCAGCCTTTGTAAATGTAATACCGTCAACGCTTGCTGTGTTGAGAGCTTCACTAAAATCAACAGTAATTTCGCCTGCATTTACATCAATTGTGGAAGCTGCACTTACTGCCTCAATTTCAAATGCCACATAAGCGTCTGCACTGTTTTCGTGCTTTGCTGAAATCTGTTCATCTGTCAGAATTGTATTGTAAATCTTAACATCAGCTATGTCACCCACAAATGAATTGTTCACATAATGACCGTTTCCAAGGATAAAGTAAAGTCCCTCTTCAGAACCGGCAGCACGGGTTGTTGCATTTTCACTTGTTCCTGCCGGCGTAACCTTTGTTCCGTTTACATAAACACTTCCTGTCCATGTACCGTTTACTGTGTCTTCAGCACTTGCAGGTTCCCATTTTCTTGTGAATACAAAATGTGTCCACTTGCCGTTAAGATTCAGGTTCCACAGCTTGCTGTGCATTTCATAGTTTGTTGTTTTGTTTTCACCGCCCGGTCTGTAATACATATTTCTGCCGTAGCTGTAAATATCAAGCTTATTCTGATCCGTAGAGCCTCCTCCTGTTGCCATGGATGCCATACGGTAGTTGAAGTCTGCCGAATCTGTCGCGTTCATCCAACGGGGTCTTGCCCAGAATTCAAAGGTCATTTCGTCGTTGTTCTTAAATCCGGCATCCACAATCTTGATATACTTTCCTATCGCATCCGAGTCATCCTTTGACTGTCTGAAAGCGAGGTAGGGTCTGCCGTTTATTGTTCCTGTTGAAGGAGCAGCGCCCACATAGTATGCGGTTGAATTGCCTTCAACAGAGTTTGAAACCTGAATTCCTTCTGCTGTTGAGCCTGTCAAATCCAAATCAAAAATCAAGCCTTCGTCTGTTGTTGCTGTGGCAAATGCCGCAGCAGGAATCATTGTCAGCAACACAACAATTACCAAAAGTCCCGAAATAAGTTTTTTCATAAAATCTCCTCCTGAAAAATTTTTATTAATAATTTTGAGAAAACTATGATGTAACAATGAACTATCAGTTCATTACAGCGTGTCGATAAAGTCGACACGCTGTCACCCTGAGCGTAGTCGAAGGGTCTTAAAACTACGTAAAATCGTAAGATTCTTCGAATCGCTTCGCTCCTCAGAATGACAAAATGAAATTTTTCGACAGTCTGCAATGAACTATCAGTTCATTATAATGTTATAAAGTATTTTTGCAGCCTGAGCGCGGGTTGCACTTTCCTTTGGAGCAAAGCGTCCGTCACCCATTCCGTTCACAATACCTTTATCACTGAAATATCCAACTGCAACCAGAGCATAATCACTGATTTGGCCGGAATCAGTAAAGCTCAGAGCTGAACCCTCAGCGTTAACATTCAAAGCACGGTAAAGAATTGTTACCATGTCCTCACGGGTAATTTTTGCATCGGGATTGAATCTGTTTTCATTATCTCCCAAAACTATACCCTGCTTATATGCCATTGCGGCATAAGGCGCATACCATGCATCAGGCGCAACATCCACAAAGGGTGTTTCTGTTCCCGAATTTTTCAGCGCCATTGCGGTTGTTATCATTTTGATAAACTCCCCACGGGTAACGCTGTCTTCGGGAGCAAAAATTCCGGCTCCCTTACCGTTCAGTATACCCCTCTTGCTCAGTTCAAGCACCGCATCATATGCCCAATGTGAAGAATTTATATCATTAAATACATTGGCAGTTTCATCGCCTTTGTTTCCGTCAGCCTTGGAAGCCGAAGCAAAGTTACCAACGGCAACATTGCCGCCGCCACCTCCGCCGCCTCCGCCTCCACCGGAAGGCTTCTTTCCCGAAGAACCCGAGGCTTTTTCAATTTCATCAGCAAGGGCATCGGATGCAGCTTCAAAGGATTCAAAAACCGTCCCTGTGATATTTGTGAAGCAAGCCGACTGTTTTGAAACCGAAAGTTTTTCAAGCACCTTGGTGTCAATATCAAACAAATCGGTGAATTCCAGCATCATATCCTTAACCACACTACTGCGTTTTTCTGCAATAACCGAAAGCAGCGTGCTTTCATAAACATAAGCCTTCACCTTTTCAACAGTATCAAGAGATTTTGCATCCTTGAGCTTTTGCACAAAGGTATCTGTATTTTTTACGTCCTCAAAATACGCGGTTATCTTCTTTTCGCTGTATTCGGTTTTGTCGTTTTCTGCATCAAAGCCCAGAGCCTTGTAATACCGATTGAGCCATAAAGATGCATCATCTTTGTCACTTATTGACTCAAATAATGCCAGACATGTCGCATTTTTGTATGCTCCAAAGAGCTTTTCTGTTTCGGTATTGATTTTTTCTCTGTTTTCGTCGCCCATATGAGTTTCGGGGAGGTCAAGCTCAAGAGCTTCCATCACATCTTCGAACAAAACATATCCAGCCTGATCCAAAAGGTCATAATCGCTCATATCAAGGGCAAGTTCATGGGAATACTTTTTCATTTCGCTTCCAATATCTGATGCATCACGGATATTGGTGAGAATTTCCAGAACTCTGTCAGTACCTATATGTTCATAACTCTGTATAATGGGTTTTTCAAGCTCCGCACCTGTAATTTCAACGGTATAGCTGCCACTGTCCAAGTCCCATGGGAGAAAGATTTTTTCAAACTCAAAAACAATCTCATCACCCTGAAAACGGCTTGTGGTAAATTCAGCAAGAACATCCGTTCCCGAGGAATCCTTCAGTCTCAGAATCAATTGGGTTTTTGCACGTTCTGTATCAAGACTACCCGACACGCTTATGCTTCCATCGGTTATGTCTGCCGAAATTGTTGCCGTATTTGCCCATACGGAAACAAAACTTAACATCTGGCAAGCACAAACTGCCGCCGCAATCAAACTTTTTCTGAATTTCAAAATGTTCACCTCCTTACAGTTCAACATCCTCATAAACGATTATCATATTTGTGCCTCCGTAATAAAGGTAAGCACAAATCACATCATCAACAGCAATAGTTTGGGGATTCATACCATAATCCACAACACATTCGCCGCCTCTGCCGCTCATGCTCACGGTGACAACCGTTGCCGATGACCGCTCAATCAGCTCGGTTACACGCTGTTCAACACCGTTGATTACCATGCTGCCAACATCAACAATAAAATAATCATCGCCTTTTTTCACAACCTTGCCGTAAACATATCTTATGTCACGGTTTGTTCCCGATGCAACGCCTTTTTCTGCCGAAAGAAGTGCTGTGCTGACCCCACGCTTTGCAGCACCGTCACGGAAGGCAAGGAACTGCAGCTCGCAGATTTCGCCACCTCTCAGCTTTACCCTCAGGGTATCACCGGGAAGAGCATCGTCCAGAATTCCGTTATTAAACAGATATTCCGAAAGTTCATAATTAACCTCTGTCAGACCGTCAACACCGTGAACCGTGTAGCCAAGAGCTCCGTCCTCGTTCAGAGCTTCGGTATAGCCGGTATACACAAAGGGTTTTGTGTATGAAGTTCCTGCCCTGAAGTTTCTGAACACAAAGATGTCGCCGCTGTAATCATCGCCAAAGGTGGAATAAAGCTCGCCTTCGGCATTGTGGCTTCTGGCAATATTGTCCGAAATGGTTTCAACCTTCCAGTTTTCTTCCGAGGTTTCGGAATTTTCATAATAGCTGAACAGCCATGCAGATTTTGGAACAAAGAACTTTCCTATTGCATAACTTACATTACTGCTGTCCTTCAATGTTACTGCCATTACGTTGCCCTGATAGTTATGGGTGCTTCGGTCGCCGCTGAGCTGAATTAATGCGTCGTTATTTTCGTCATTACTGCCCAAAAGCACAGTGTCCATCCAGATAATTTCGCCCTTGGAATTAAGGGAATAGCGCACAGGCTTTTCGGTTGCAAGAGCCTTGAGTCCTGCCCATGTTCCCGTGCCGTTTATAATTTTTGTCTGTTCGCCCGGCTGTATGCCGTCTATCCTTGCGTTGTCAGCAAAGGTGAAGGAGGCTGCCTTTCCGCCGGTGGTTACAATCCGCACCATAGCTTCACTGTCAAGCGGTTTTTCTTCCAATGCGCTGTTTATATACAGTCCAACGGATTTTCCGTCCCTGTCCGCTTGTTCATAATCCGCAATATAGCCCATAACGTCAAGGGTGAACACACCGCTCTGTCCCACAGAAAGGGGTTTGTCGTAGCTTGGTGAAACTCTGTAATCCTTGCCGTTTATGGTAAACAGCTTGCCCGAATCACTTGTTTTTTCAATTTTGCCGGAAATCCCGTCTGTTGCCGCAAAAATACGGATATACTTGCTTCCGTTTTTGTTTTTACTCTCATAAACGCTTATGAGGTCGCCCTCCGAAAGCTCCTCAATCCCTGTGATTTCACCGTTTTTGTGAATGAACACTACCGATTGGGATTCATCAAGATTAAGTTTCTTCCCGCTCTTTTCATCAACAACAAATTTGCCGTCAATGTTCACACTTCCAATAACATAGTTCACAAAGCTGTCAACCATAACAGTATTTTTTCCGTCACGGTTTTCAACAAAGGTAACCGTTCCGCAGAAGTCCTCCACATCACCCACAAGAGCTTTCAAAGAAGCATCTGCTGCAACTCCGTTATACAAAACAGCAGTGTCCTTTTGGATTTCAAAGGTGATTTCCTTCCCTGCCCGGCTGTAATAAACCACAGCATCGTCGTCAATTTTGTCAATATCGTCAGTATTGGATGAAATCTCATACATTTCAACGCCATCACGGGGAACAATTGCATAAAGTGTTTTTGTTCCGTCCTTTTCCTCGGCATAAACAAATTCACATTCAAAGCCAAGAAGTGATGCCGCCTTTGTTTTTCCTATGTTATAAACAACATCGTCAATAACAACCTCTGTGCGCCTTACATCCGACTGGGGGTAATATAAATCCGAGATATAGTTGGTAACAACCTTTCCGGTGGCTCTTGTGAGATTTCTTGTTTTATACAGCAAGCCCTCTTCCTTTTGGTAATTAACAAGATCGCCGTTTATACCTGTGGCAAAAAGTGCCTCTGCAGATATTCCGTTGTAAATCATTTCCGCAACATGGGTACGTCTCAGATAATCCGACATTCCAAGCTCTTTGATATAAAACTTTTCTTCGCTTGCAATGCGTGTGTAACCGTATGGATAGCCGCCATATGCAATTGCCAGATCCTCATAGCCCAGAACACGGCTGATTATAACAATAGCATCAAGCTGAGTTATAAAATCATCAGGTCGGAATGTGTCTGCCATCACGCCGTTCACAACACCCAATCCGTTCAGGTATGCAATTGCCTGTGCATAATACTTTTGGGGATTCACATCAGAAAACTTTGTTTCAACACCGCCCTCTGCCTCATTCTCGCCAAAGAGCTTGAATATTGAATACACAAATTCACCGCGTGTCACCGGAAGCTCAGGAACAAACTGACCGCCCTTTTCGGCACGGAATATGTCCAGCTGACCAAGCAGGTTTATTTCATATCTGTTTGAATCCTCCGAAATGTCGGAATACAAATCAGCTCCGTCATATCTGGGTATTTCAGCACCCACGCCACGGGGCTTGAAGAACTTGATTTCAAAGAAGTTTGAAGTACTGTTTGCATTTGTAATATACAAATCATGCACGCCCGTCACTTCTCTTTCCAATTCAACCCTGTGTGCAAGAGGTTCTGCCCATGCTCCGCTGGGAGTTATGGGAATGTATGCAATACGGGGGCCGTCAGGTGCATCAATTCTCAGTTCTGCCGCCTTTGAATAACCTTCAGGAACACCAATTGAAACCTCAACCGATGTGGGAGAAACATCGCCAAAATCCAGAGCCTTGTAGCAGCCCCAGTCACCGGGCCACAAAGCACCCAGCCATTTGTCCTTGGAGAATGCAGGTCTGTCGCACAAATAATCATCAACCGCCGCCGCTTTGAATCCGGCATAGGGGTCGTTTCCTGCGGCATATGTCGGCATGAATCCCAGTTGCAGAGCGAGAGATACCATGAGCAATAAAGATAAAATTCTTTTTTTCATTTTCTCCCCTCCTTAGTTAACATTTGAAAGGACCACAGGCGTCATCACAGAAACCGCTCCGCCATTTTTTTCGATCCAAATCATCATCTTCACCGTTTTGGTTCCTTCAGGAAGCTCCGCCCGAACCGTCACAGTGCCACTACTTTCATTGTCCATGCTTTTTGCAAAACCGAGAATTCGTCCGTCGGAAGCATACATCATCAGAACTGCCGTCACATCATTGGGGCTGTTGTTCACAACATTGGCAGAACCTTTCACCCATGCCACATTTTCCACGGTTTCAACAGAGATTACGGCATCCTTTGCTTCAACCTCTGCCGCCTTTGAAACAAGAGTATATTCCGCCTCTCTCATAATCAGTCCCGAAACCGCCTTGGCCTCACCTACGCAAAGGGTATATTCAGTTGAAGGCTCAAGATAATCCCGAAGGATAAGGGTGGCTGTGCGTGTTTCCTCGTCGTAGCCGCCAAACTCAGTATTCACATTTTCACCGTCGGGAGCAACAAGCATAAATGTGTTTGCATCAACCGTATCACCACTCAGAGTATCATTAAAAACAATCTTCACGGTATCCTCGGCTCTTTCAAGCTCACCAAAGTTGTTGTAGATAATCTTTGGAACAATGAGCTTGCTTATGGCAATCTTTGCAATGTCCGCCGAAACCATGGTTGCCTGAGTGTCATCAAGAGGATAAAGGTGCGAAAGCTCAATTGACTTTATGCTTCCGATGTTGTTTGTTGTGAATACTGCCTCGCCCTCGTTTTCGGCATTGGCATTTTTAAGAGTCATGATATAGTTGCCGTCATTATTCTTTTCAAATATAATGCGTGCATCATAAAATCCATTTTCGTCGGTTTCAGTAAAGTTCACGTCACCCACCAATGATGCCGCCGCACCCGGTGTGGTGTTTGCCTCCAGATAGCCATAACGCATATTTGCAAGTCTCACCGATGCCGAGGGTCCCTTGACCGTCAGAACATCTCTGGGAGTGTTGTCGTTGGGCGCTGTGCCCATTGATGCAGGACGTATTTTCAAATCCATAACAAAAGCATCATCCGAAATCTCGTTTTCAAAATTAAGAGTGATTCTGCTGTTTTTGTTAACCGTTCCGCCGCCCGTCATGGAAATATATCTGAATGACTCATCGCCGCAAACCGTGATATTTTCAGCACTTCCTGCAACATCCGATGAGGTGTAGTCCAGAACACCACCAAGATAGGGATTTTCGCCCACGGTATATTCTTCGCCCATAAAATCTTCATAGAACAAATAGCCCTTACGCACGCCGAAAACATAAGAATTTTGTCCGCTGTACGCTTTGCCGTTTATGGACTTCAAAGCCTCGCTTATGTTGAGGCTGTATGTTTCGCCTGTCTCCAGCTTACCAAAGGCAATTTTCACCTGATTTGTAAAATCCGAATCCGCCGAAACATAAGCTCCGCCGCCGATTGGAGTTCCGTCCGCCCTTGTGAATGAAATTCCCTTTTCAACCGTTGAAACATCAAGGTAATTGTTAAAGGTCAGGGTAATGCTTCCCTCCATTTCGTCCAAAGTATCGCCCTTTGCCGAAATATCCTCAACCTCAAGAGTGTTGGGATAGGTCACAAAATTTCTCTTTTCAGCTTCATATTTTGCTGCAATCGAAGTGTCCGACAGAGCTGTTGCATAAATTTTTGCATCCGCTATGTCACCCATAAATGCACTTTTCAGATAATGCTGATTACCGATAATAAAATAAAGATTATCCTCATCTGTACGTGTAGTTTCGTTTTCCTTGATTCCTGCCGCCACAATTTGCTTGCCGTTTACATAAACCTTACCTGTCCACTTGCCCACAGAGGGATTATCGGCAGATTTAGGGTTCCACACCCTCGTAAAAACAAAGTGTGTCCATTGCTCATTGAGGTTCAGATTCCACAGCTTGCTGTGCATTTCATAGTTGGTTGTTGCACCTTCGCCGCCCGGTCTGTAATACATATTTGAACCGTTGCAGAATATATCAAGTCTGTTGTCGGCCGCAGAGCCTCCGCCAACAGCAAGTGCCGCCATACGGTAAGAAGCCTTGCCGTTCTGATTGTTATTCATACATTGGGGTCTTGCCCAGAACTCAATTGACATTTCATTGTTGTTCCCAAAGCTCTCATCCATAACCTTGATATATTTATTCTGATTAGTATTATCAACTGTGCCGTCTGCTTTAAACTGTCTGAAAATCAGATAGGGATTGCCGTTTATAGTTCCCGTTGGAGGTGCACTCGTCACATCATATGTGGTTGAACTGCCCTCAACCGAGTTTGAAACCTTAATGCTTCCGTCAGCCGAACCCGTCAAATCCAAATCAAAAATCAGCTTTTCGCTTTCCGCAGACACGCCCATGGGAGCAAAACAAGCAAGCAACAGCACAAAAGCAACTGTAAACGCTATTAACTTTCCTGACATAAATTCCCTCCTTGTCATTCTTTTTGTGTTACCCTGCACAGCGAAATTATCCGCTGTGCAGAGGAGCTGTTATTCAGCAAATCCAAACCAATGGAGCTTGCAGGTCTGATTACTTCCGTCATTTCCGCCAAAGGTCAGGTAAATATCATATTCACCGGCTTCAACGGCATTTCCAAGCTCAATGGTCTCGGTTGTGAAGGTTTCCCATCCGTTGCCCTTGGTCACAAGCTGTGCCACAGGCTCCGCAGTTGAACTGCCGATTCTCACGTCAACCGTCTGTCCGTCATAACCCGTATCCGATGCATAACGAACGGTCAGCTTTGTTGCCGCCTTATCGAGGCTCACCGCCTTATACACAGCCGTTGTACCCGGCTTTGTATTGGTGAGTCCCATTTCAGAATAAAGAACCTTGTCAACCGAGCGGCTGATAAAGGGCATTGCAGAATCCTGAACGCTTGCCTCTGCGTCAAAGGTTCCGCCAAACACCTTTGCAACAAATTCTGAATCGGCATTTCCGCCATCGGGAATCTCAGTACCCACAGGAAGGAACCCAAAGTAATACATATTGGATGTCTGATTTGAGAAATGTGCTGTTCCTCTGGGGAATTTGATATAAATTGTGTGAATTCCCGAGCTTACAGCATTATTAAGTCTCACATACTTGGGAGTGAAGTCATACCAATCGGGGTTGTCAACAGTACCCGATGCCACAGGACTACCCTCAAGGGAATCAATATAGATTTCATAGCTTTGTCCGCCGTACTGTCCGGAGCTTCCGATTGCCAGTTCAAACAAATCAGCATCCGTCTTGAGCTTCACGTTTGCATATTCCAGAATTGTTCCGTCCCACGTATTCTTGACAATTGCGTGCTCGGTGTCCTTGCTGTATGCATTGAGTGCTTCAGGCAGGAAGCCTTCCTGACCGATAACGGCGCTCACGTCATATCCCGTAAATTCACCGCCGTATATCTTGGCTGAATATGCACCGTCGGACTGACCTGCATTTGAAAGTCCCGTAACGGTTATTCCACCAATGCCAAGGCTTCTGAAATCCTTCATTCTGATATAAACATTCTGCACTCCGGTATTGTAGCCCACATTAATGTCAACATTGTCGGGGCTGTCAAAATCAAGAGAGCTTACATGAACAACCGCATTTTTCTGCTGTCCGTTTTCAAGGCTTTCGCCCACTATAACCTCAATTACGTCACGGGAATAATACTTGTCACCGTATACCGTAACATTAATCATGTCCGCTCCGTCACCAAAGTCAACATCTTCAAAGCAGATGTACTGACCATTCTGACTGAATCTTGCAATTCCGTTTTCAACGGTTACACCGCTTGACAGAGCCGCATCCGCCGCACTGTATTCAAAGGAGCTTCCGCCCTTTGCCGCAAGATTGTAGTTCTTTTGGTAATCCTCTGCATAAAGCCTTGCTCCTGCATAGAAATACTGTTCCTGAGGGAAGTGCTTTGCAGATAATGCATCAAGGCTTCCCACGCCCTCCTGAATGACTCTGTTGTTGTGCACCTGATTGTATGCAGGTGACGGAACATGAGTCTGCTGGAAGATTGGATACTTTGTGTAGTTAACCCCGTCCGTAAGATTAAACACCAGATTGTTGTAGGTATCACTTCCGTTGCTTCCGCCGTCATGATAGATACCAAAGGAGTTGGGGTTTTCGTCCTCAAGGCTTGCGGTGCTGTAAATATAGTTGTGATGGAACTCTGTCAGTTGCTTGTCAAATCCTCTGTTGATGTAGTATTCATAAACCACACCTGTGTCAAGGCTGGCAAGCATTGCATCATGGAAGTCGTTATAGGCAATTTCCATGGGGAGGTATGGTGCCATACCGTGACCTATGCTTTCCATCTGACCTATGTTAAGGCATGAACGTCCGCAGTTATAAATTGTGTTGTTATAAACCGCATAACCGCCTCTTGCTGTGTTCTTTGTCTGTGTTCCGGCAGTATTGAAGTTGATACCCGAAACATAGCTTGCCATATATCCGCAATCGTTCAGAACGTTGTTTTCAATATAGGTATAAAGACCTGTTCCGTAAATACCTGCGCCTGCGCTGTGGTCAATATGGCTGTTCACGATAATATTATCGGTTCCGCCCACATAAAGACCAACCTCACCTCTCTGGGGTGCGCCCTTGGGGTTTGTGTAGTTAATGGGCCAGTCAATATAACCGTCACGCTGGTCGTTTGAAGATGTGTAGTGAGTAATATACTTCATATTGAGACCGTTGAGCATACACATCTCGCTGTTGTTCAGCTTTGCACTACCGCCGATTGTGTTTATACCTTCAATATTTATATACTTTCTGTCCGCGATGTCAATAACAAGCTGACGTGCCTTTGCTTCAACCTTGGTTGTGTTGGGGTCTTTACCCTCAGGGAAGATGAAATAAACCATATCATCCTGCTTCACCCATTCCTTGGGAACGTCAAGGGCATTCATGTGCCCGATAAGACATCCGTAGTTCCATGGAAGACCGCCTGTGTTTTCCCACCACCATTTGCTTGAGGTGTCCTTGACGGTGAATGAGCCTTTTTTGCTGGATTCAACCGTTGCGGTTGAAAGAGCATAGCCGTGACCCATAAGACCAACATAGGTTGCGCCCTTCCAGTAGTCGGGCTCATCCTGATTGAGAAGGGTGTCACTTATAATTGATGTTGTGTCGCCCACAGGTGCATAAAAATCACCTCTCACAGGCCAAAGGTCGCTCATGCCCTCCGAACGCCAGCCGGGGCTGTTGGGGTATCTTGCTTCCATCATTGAATCTTCACCGATAAATAACTGGTTTTTGCCATTACCCATATCCCAGCTCATTGAAGCAACATAAACATTGTCCTTATAAGGCGCAAAGTTTCCAAGCTCATCGTTTGCCGAGATAACAACCTTCTCGCCCTCTGCCCCACGGAATGTAATGGGATTTGCCGCAGTACCGTTGTTCACAGGTGCAAGAACCTCACGGTATACACCCTCACGGATAATAACCGTGTCACCTGCCTTTGCAACGCTGCCTGCTTTCGCCAGAGTTCTGAAGGGTGCCATTGCATTACCGCTGTTTGCATCGCTTGCGTTGTCAGTTTGTGCAACGTAATATGTGTTGCCCAAAACCTTGTCGGCCTTAAAGGGCTTGAAAAATGCATTGGCATAGGAATAAAGACTACTGCTGTTTAAAATTTCAGCCACGGTATATTTGTCGTCAATTACAACAAGACCGTCCTTATATCCCACGGTTTCGCCCGAAAGCTCTGCAAAATAGCGAACAGCCGCCCATGTTTTTCCGTCCTTATAAATAACCGCAGGTGCGGTAACAGTTTGTGCCTCACCGCCATTTGTTCTGAGTGTGGCTTTTCCGCCCAAAAGAACAAATTCATGTACATCATCCCTCAAAAGGGCATATGCCTTTTGGGGAATATCCTCGCTGTAATAGCCCAGCGCCTTGGCAAGGGTGTTTATGGGGAGATAAAGGGTTCCGTTATTATTATAGGGAAGTGTTTCAACACTATTGTTATCCACATAACGTCTTCCGCCATTTACAACGATAACAGGAGCCTTTGTGTCCATTATCACCGTTGAAAGGGTTTTCATAACCTCATCCGACACCTCGGGCATTGTAAAGCTGAATCCGGCAGTTGTGGGTATTGGTGTTAATTCCTTTTCAAACACCATGCTTTCTATGTGGATTCCGCCCTCACTTGTTACAACAAAATCACGCTCACCCGAAACCTCAACCAATTCACGAATCACATGGCTGTACTGTCCCGAATAATAATAGTTCTGAGGTTCAATGCCCAGATGCTTTGCAAATTCCAGCTTGTATTCACCGCTGTCACTCAATTCAAGTTCATACGCTCCGTAGCCTGTGTCAATCACTGTCTTGCCCGAAGCTCCCGAATATTTCAAGGTAACGCTTCGGGAATTAAAGGGCAGATAAAAGCTGTATGTTGCACTTTTTCCCGGAGATATTGTAACCCCGGCATCCGAAACCTTCACTCCGTCAGCCTCAGTGCAAAATGAGGGTTCAAGGGTGAAAGAGGTCTCACCGGCACTATATCCCAGATTAAAGGCTGTGGATGCCGCCACGCTCCATTGACACATGATAATGCAAATCACCGTCAACAGAGCAACAAATCTTTTCTTCATAAGCTCTCCTCCAAATTCTTTTATTTCAGATTCTGCATATATTCAGCGTTCAACTCTTCAAACGCTTTATTAATTTCCACAAGTGTTTCATCGGTCAAGCCGTTGCGTTCTGCAGTTGCAACCATTTCACCAAACAGCTTTTCAAACTCTCCGTCATTTTCAGCAATCAGGATTTTTGTCAAAGCATTTTCAAATGCCTGACGTGCCGCCCAGAATTCCGAAACCTTTTCAACGCCGTATGCATCAAAATTCCAGATGTCGGCAGTTGTTGATGTTGTAAGCTCGGGAATTTCAACAGCACCCATGGAGAAGAACTTGTTGGTGGTTGAAGCCTGTCTCTTGAATTCTCCAACAAGCTTGGGCTGTTCAAGACAAGCTGTGTAGGGATAGCCCGGCCATGATGAGTTGTTCAGATTATATTTATACATCAAATCCTTTGGTGCATCATAAACAGCTTCGTCCTCCAGCTTCTGGTCCACAAATTTTCTCACACCGTTTTCTTCGGTAAACAAGCCTGCGGACTTGGGTCCCCAATAAGCCAGCTTCTGACCTGCCTTTGATGCCATAAAGTCAAAGAATCTGAGCACCTGCGGAAGGTCTTCCTCCTTGATGTTGTCGCTCTTGAGAATTGCATATCGTGTTCCGTTTTCGGGCTTCTTTGCAAAAAGGAATTTGTCGGTGTTCATGGGAACATTGATATAAACCTTTCTGTAGCCAAAGCTCTTGTTGCCCGCATTCAGAACATTCTGGTCGGGAACAGCCTGACCGTAAAGAACCGCATACTGACCGTTGTTGAGCTTTTCTTCAAATGATGCTCTGTTGTCAATGAGCGAATCAGGATTTGCAATATCGTCCTGAACCAGCTTTGTCCACTGCTTCACAATATCCTTGAAGAAAGGCTGTTTGAACATATATTCAACCTTGCCCGATTCATTATCCCAGTATGTAAAGTAGTTTGAACCAACAGATTTTGTGTTATATCCGTAAAGATGACCCGAAAGCAAAGCAAAAAGTGACCAGTTGTCAATTCCGTCAGCAACATAAATGGGATAAACCTCACGGTTGCCCTCCTTCATTCCAAGAGCCTTCACCTTGTAAAGGAAGTCATAGAATTCTTCGGGGGTGTTGAAGGTTACATCAAGAATTTCTTCCTTTGTGAATTCACCCTTGTCAAGGTACATCTGTTCAATGTCCTTCTGGGTCTTGGCTTCGGGATATATCTTTTTCAGAATATCGTCTCTCACATACACAAAGCCGTTGGGGTCAACAGGAGTTTTCACACGGGCAAGAAGTGTCGGGTCAACATCGGGATGCATATATTCAACACTTACGCCAATTGAAATGTGATAGAGCTTTCCGTCCTTTCTTTCACTTTTCAGAAAAGGTGTGTCGCCGCCCTTCTCGATGAGAGCCTGAACGTTGGGGCAATACTTTGGAATAAGCTCTGTCAGGTCATACACCATGTCAGCATCAATCATTTTTTCAAGAACTGCTCTTTCAGGATTCACAACAATGTCAGGCCAATCCCCTGCCGCAATAATCTTGGAAATTTTTGCGTCCATAAGCTCGCCGTTGTTATCAAAGGATTTTTCCTCGCTGAACTTAACGCCCGTAACACGGTAAAGCTCGTCTGCAACCACATCCTCGGTTGCCTTTTTGTCCTTGTTGATGGCACCTGTGCCCTGACCGTACCACATTGTGAGGTCAAGCTTTCTGCCCTTCCAGTCGGGCAGTTCTGATGAGTCCTCAACAGTATTTCCCGCTTCGTTCACAGCAAAATCAACCACATCGCCACGTTCTGCCGCTTCCTCGCCACAGCCTGCAAGCATGGACACAAGCATAGTCATTGCCATAAGAAAAGCTACTATCTTTTTTACGTTTTTCATTTTTGTTCCTCCTTGATTATATTAATATATATGTTTTTATTTAACCGCTCCAAGCACAACGCCCTTCACAAAATACTTCTGAAGGAACGGGTACAGAATAACAATCGGAATTGTTGTTATAATAACCTGTGCCGCCACCAGCGATTCAGGTGTTGATTTTACTTCTGCCCCGACGGACTCACCCTTGAGTGCCGCCTCCTGAATCAGAACCTTGAGACGTTCGCTCTCCTTTACAACCTGCATCAGCTTATACTGAAGAGGGAAAAGGGATTCGTCGGTTACATAGTACATGGTATCCGTCCACGCATTCCAGTGTCCCACCGCAACCCAAAGGGCAACAGTTGCCAGAACCGCCTTTGAAAGGGGAAAAACAATCTGCCACAGAATTCTGACTTCGCTGGCACCGTCCAGAGATGCCGCTTCCATAAGACCGCTCGGAACCGACTGGCTTATGAACGAACGTATAACCATTACGTTGTAGTATGAAGCAAGCATAGGCAGAATGTAAACCCAAAAGTTGTTAATCAGCTTTATTTTAACAAACAAAAGATATGTGGGAATCATACCGCCCGAAAAGAACATGGGAATTGTGAAAAACAGCATTATTCCCTTTTTGCCCTTGAGATTTGTTTTTGTCAGAGCATATGCGGCAGAAAACTGAACCACAATACCCAGAACCGTTCCCAAAACAACACGCGCAACCGAAACAAAGAAGGATTTGTACATTGCAATGTCTTCAAAAAGCACCTGAAAGTTCTGGAACGTCAACACTCTGGGATAAACCGTAATTCCGCCCAGCATGGTGTCATTGCCGTCATTAAGGGCTTTGGCAAGTGTATGTAAATAAGGAAAAACACAAACCACAACAATCAAAAACATAAACGTCCAGTTTACAATGTTAAAAATTCTATATGAAGTACTTGATTTTTTCATCATAACCTCCTGCTACCACAATGCAACATCATTGACCTTTTTTGAAAGCCAGTTGGCAATCACTACAAGAGCAAAGCCAATTCCGCCCTGGAAAAGTCCTATGGCTGTTGACATTGAATAATTACCGCTTTGAATACCCTGTTTATACACAACCGTTGAAATTGTTTCAAAGTCAATATACGCATTCTGCAATCCGTAAATCAAATCAAAATTATCCTTGAAGATGCTTCCTATCTGCAGCAAAAACAGCATTACAGCAGTTGGCAGAATACTTGGAATGGTAATGTGAATACACTGCTTGAAGCGACTTGCACCGTCAACCTGTGCGGCCTCATAGAGCTGTGAATCAATACCGCTGATTGCGGCAAGATAAATAATTGAGCTCCAACCCACACCCTTCCACAGGCTGAGAATCAAAATGTTTGGAATAAGAAAACCCTGGTCAGCCAAAAAACGCAGCCTTTCAGTTCCCTCGCCAAACAATGACACTCTGATGTCGTTGATAATTCCGTCGGTTGAATAAAGGGAATATGCCATACCAATAACCGCAATCCACGAAATAAAGTGCGGAAGATAGCTGACCGTCTGCACAATTCGTTTGAATGGGCTGAACTTTATTTCGTTCAGCAAAAGTGCAAAGATTATAGGCGCCGGAAAGATAATCACCATGTTCAATACACTGAGCATCACCGTGTTTTTAAGGGACTCGGTGAACAAGGGCAGTTCAAACAGCTCCCTGAAGTTAGCCCAGCCCGTCCACGGACTTGAAAAGCCCTTAAAAATATCGTACTCCATAAAAGAAATCAGCACACCCGGCATGGGCAGATAATAAAACACAAGAGTCAAAGCCAACATTGGCAAAAGAAATATATAAAAATATATATTCTTTTTAAACGACAACGAAAGCCCCGACTTCTTTTGTGGAGTTTTTATTACAGCTTCACAAGCGCTGTCTGATTTTTTCAGTTTCATA
>JAFSDN010000046.1 GCA_017436245.1 Clostridia bacterium | reverse complement strand
TGTTCCGACTGATGTGCCGAGGCACAAACACGGTAATGGCGGTTGCTCGGGAATTTAACCCGATTTCCCTTTTAATCTACTCCGCAAAGCGTTTCAAACCGTATCTTATCAATTCATATTCAATTGCACATTATTATAATCTCATTTGCTGGTTTTGTCAATACATAAAAATTGACGGAACAAAAAGATAATCATGTCATGACATAGAATAAAGATGCTATAAAGAATTAAGCGTTCAATTGTTGGCTTTGAGAATCAATGACGACAATGAGACTTGCCTCGGAAGCAAACCTGAATGTGAATTTGGCGGTGATCGTTGTTTCGGCATTGCCGCAAATACAGACTTCCTGTTTGTATATAAGAAAGCAAAGTGTTCATTCAGACAAACTGTTTGCATTTTTATTTAAAATTTTTTAAAAACATTTAGACCAAACTGTGTTTTCAACCGTCATATAGGTGAAGGGATATTTATACTTGTTTGTTTTTTATTTTTCGGGAGGGATATTATGGATGATTCTTTTGAAAGAACTCTTGTCAATCTTGATGGTCTTCATTCGCTTGAGATATCCGTTGACAAAGAAAACAAAACGGTTATAGCTGAGCTTGTCGTGCCCGATGAACCGCCGACATTCATTTATGCCGAAAAATTTGATGAACCCTGCAATTATATGAAAACGGCAATCAAAAAAGGGATAGTTTATCTTAATGGAGAACGTTCGGAAGCACCGTGCAAATCATCAAAAAACAGTCTGCATTGACGTGAGTACTGTGCTTTGATTTTGTTACGGAATTCTCTTAATGAGACTAATGTTTCTCTTGCCGGTATAATTGACATATTAGAAATAAGATACTATAATTTATTGTATATAAAATTAAGGAGTGTCAGTGTTTATGGATGCCGATAAACAAAGAATTGCCGAACTTGTAATCGAAATACAAAACGGTAAAACCGATGCTTTTAATGAACTTTATAAATTGACAAGCTCAAGAGCCTATTTCGTAGCTTTGCAGATAACCAAGAACGAAGAGGATGCTCAGGATGTTCTTCAGGACAGCTACATAAAAGCTCTTGAAAAAATAGGTTCTCTCGATAAGCCGGAAAGCTTTGTGAGTTGGTTTCATCAGATGGTTGCCAACAAAAGCAAGGATTCATTGAAAAAGAAAAAGCCTTCTCTTTTTGAAGGCGGTGAGGATGAGGCGTTTGAGGTTATTCCCGATGAGGATGAAACATTCACGCCCGAAAAAAATCTTGACCATACGGAGCTCCAGAAAGCGATTATGGAGGCAATAGACGAGCTTTCCGAAGAAAAGCGGGCCTGCGTGCTCATGATGTATTTCGAGGAAATGAGCGTTAACGAAATAGCTCAGAGCCTTGACTTGTCAGTCAGCACCGTAAAAAATAGATTGTTTACCGCAAGAAAAGACCTCAGGAACAGCTTTGAAAAAAGAGGAATTACCTCAGTCTACAGTGCCGTACCCATCGGTGCCGTTATCTGGGCACTCATCAGGCTGTCGGATGCAGTTTCGGAAACATTTGCGGGAAGTGCCGCTTCTTCCGAAGTTCTTGCAGGTGTTACAGCCGCAAGTGCAGGTTCTGCTGCGGCGGCAGGTGCAGGCGGTGCGGCAGGCACGGGAATTGCGGCAAAGGCTGCGGCAATAACAGTTGCGCAGAAAATTGTTGCGGGGGTTGCCGTTGCAGGTGTTGTGACGGGCTCAGCCGTAGGAGTTACAACTGTTATAAAAAACAACAGAGAGAGCGAAACAACAACTGCCGCATATGTTGAAGAGGTTACAACATCTCCTGCAACGGCAAAAGAAGTTTTTGCAGTTGTGACCGAAACGGGAACAACAATTACATTAACGCTTGAGCCATCAAAGCCTACTCTTTCAGTGTCCGTAACCGATAAAAAAGAACCGACGGCAACCGTTGCTCATTCCGAAACGGTCAGACAGACAAAGACGAAAAAAACAACGGAACAGTCAACAAAGAAAACAAGACCTACAACCACACGCAGAGATTATTCTCTTGATTATACAAAGGCGACAACCCTGCCTTCAACAACCGTTGTTGCAACAACTTTAAAAACCACAACGAAAAAGGTTGAAACAACAACCGAAAAAACCACCACAACCACCAAACCTACAACAACTACCACCAAACCAACGACCACAACAACCAAGCCGACAACTACAACAACTAAACCCACAACAACCACAACAACTCAGGCTCAAAATGCACATCTTACCGTAACGGTCATAGATTATGATGAAAACCCGGTTGCTGAATTTGAAGTTGAGGTTCCTGCAGGCACATTGATGGATTGGGATTATCTTGTTGAGCTTGTCCGTTCAAAAGGCTATGAAGCCCGTTCCGGTGTTTTCGGAGATGTCGGTGTCACTGCCGAAGCGGGCGGAAGTTATGACGTCAGAGCAGAATTATAAAAAATATTTAAATTTTTCTAAACCAACCGCAAACACCGGTCGTCTTATAGGTGAACAGAAAAACAAAAAGGAGAATCACAATGAAAAAGAATCTGTTAACATTTGTAAGCACACTTCCATTCTGGATTCCGTTTCCCTTAATATTTCTTGCGGTTGACTATTATTTGACCGATGAGCAGTCGTGGATAGCGATTGCGGCGGCATCTTTTCTCGGTGTTATATCTTTCGGATATGCCTCTATGGGGAAAATTGCAGAAATGTTTGCAGGCGACAGTATGGGATTTTTAATTTCCTGTATCACAACATCATTTTTGAATGACGGATTTGATGAAAGTTTTTTTAAGCCGTTTTCTTCAATTTCTTATCTTCATTTTCTGATTGCGGGCATTATAATCATTCAGATTTTTGCAATTCTTACAGTGAAGGTATGTAAAAAGATTAAAACCAAAATCAAAAAGCAATAAAATATGCAGGATAAAAGGAGAATCACAATGAAAAAGACCTTTACAAAAATTATAGCCTCATTTCTCGCGATT
>JAFSDN010000007.1 GCA_017436245.1 Clostridia bacterium | reverse complement strand
TTTATAAACAAATTAAGCTGTCCAACCGTCAGAATCATTTCATCATACGCTAATCTTTCCATTTTGCACCTATCGCACATACTCCCACAGCATTATCGGTGCTCAGCTCCGGCTCCGCAAAATACACATTTGGCATATCCGAAAATTCTTCACGAAGCATCTTTGAAGAAGACACACCGCCAACCATGAGAACATTCTTAATATTATACTTATTCTTTGCATTCGTAATTGACTTTTTTACAGAAACCGCAATACACTTCAAAACGCTGTAAGCAATTTTTCCGCCATCTTCACCCTGATCACACATACGGCTGTACCTTGTCTCCTCACCGGAAAAATTGATAAATCCATCCTTTACACAAGTCTGAACTTTTGGTTTTTCACCCTGATAATTTACCGCTGAATAATCAAGAAACTTTCCACAGGGGAATGACATTCCCAGCTTTACCCCCACTCTGTCAATAAACTGTCCGGCAGGCAAATCTCTGGTGCCGCCTACAAGCTCACATTCAAATATATTCCTGTTCTTTTTCACAAGCAGAAGCTCTGTTGTTCCCCCTGACAAATGATATGTAAGAAAGGGCTCGTCACATATACTGTAATTCTTACAGGAATATATTGCCGCCATAATATGCCCGTCCTGATGAGATGTTTCAATGTATCTTGCCCCAAGCACAGCCGAAATTGTTCTGGCAAAGGATTGTCCGGCAAGAAAAACCGGCATATATGAACCTTCGACCGATCTTGGCTTTGCGCTCACTGAAACCGTGACCTTTTCGAAACTTTTTGGAGCAACACTGCTTTTTATGTCTTCAAACAGAACAGGAAGGTTTTTTATATGCTGAAAGAGGGCATCAGACTGTCTCAGTCCGCATTCGCCCTCTTTGACATCAAGCATTTTTTTGACGTGAATCATCTTGCCGTTAAAATATGCAGCGACAGAGGTTGTGTAGCAGCTGGTGTCAATTCCCAGAAACAGTTCACCGTCCATACCGACACCTACTCTCCGCTGATTTTACCCAGTATCCCGTTTATGAATGGCGCAGCCTCCTCGCCTTCATACTTCTTTGCCAAAGCAACCGCTTCATTTATGGAAACAACCGACGGAATATCTTCACAAAACTTAATTTCAAACACAGCAAGTCTCAGCACAGCAATGCTGACACAGGAAATCCTTTCAACTTTCCAGTCATTTGAAACACTGTCAATTATACCATCAATCTCATCAATCCTTTCAACAGTGCCTCTGACCACTTTTTCAATATACGCCTGCTGAGTGTCAGGATTATATTCTTCAATAAAATCCGTCAATATTGACTGAATTTCCTTTGGTTGAAATTTGTATTCAAAAAGCAAAATAAATGCATATTCTCTGGCTTTTGTTCTGTTCATAGCATAACCTCTTTTGTAACTTCCTAAATTGTATAAAACCTATTCTTCGCTTTCTGCATTTTCAGCATCAGCACCGTCTTCAGCATTCTCGTCAACCTTGCTTGAAATGCGAATTCCCTCAACATTGACATTCACCGCAACAACATTGAGACCGGTCATTGCCTCCACTTCATTTTTAACTTTATCCTGAACTTCTTCCGCAACATCCGGAATCTTCACACCAAATTTAACCACAACATCTATGTCAATGGCAACATCATTGTCCGTAATTGAAACCTTTACGCCCTTTGACGGATTTTTTTTGCCGAACAGCTCAACAAAGCCACCGGTTATGGAACCCGCCATCTCAAAAACCCCGTCAACGGTTTTTGTTGCAATTGAAGCAATTGTTGCAATCACATCATCGGAAATGCACACATTGCCTTCCGAATCAATATTTGTATTTGTTTTCTTTTCATCTACTGCCATAAATTTACCCTACCTTTCTGCTTGTTTTTTTACACAAACGGATAAATACTCTTACATATTATTAATTATATCATAAGTCACATCATTTTACAATTATTTTTTAAATAAAATTCGTTAAAAATATGATTTTTTTACAAATCAATCGAATCAGGCTCCGAAATTAAACAAAATCCCCACGGCGGCACCTATGGCAATATAAACGATCGGATGTTTTTTGAATTTAAAAACACCGAACACAAGAACCGCAAACAACACAATTTTTTTTAAGTCCGGCATAGCCAAAATATCCGTTGCATCGGGAGCAATAAAATTCTCTTTAAGAACCGTCAGAACCGAAAGTGCAAGCAATCCTGCAACTGCGGCTCTCAAACCGTAGAAAAGATTTTTGACAGTTTTGTTATCCTTGAATTTCTGAAGAATACTCGCAACAATAAGAATAACAATTATACTTGGCAGAACAAGAGCTATTGTTGTGACAATGCCGCCCCAAACTCCCAAGGAAGTATTTCCCACATAGGTTGCCATATTAACCCCGATGGGGCCCGGTGACGATTCCGAAACCGCAATCATTCGTGTAAGTTCTTCAATTGTGAACCAGTTATACTTTTCTGAAAGCTCAAAGAAAAACGGCAGGGTTGCCAAGCCTCCGCCAACCGAAAAGAGTCCAACCTTGAAGAACTCAATAAACATCAAAAGAAACTGAGGCATTATTCCGCACCTCCGTTTCCAGCGTTTCGCTTTTCACCGATTGCCCTGTAAACAGCACCCAGAATCCCCGCCGGAACAATTATGAAAATCGGTGAAATATCTGCAAAAACCGAAACAAAAAATGCCGCAACCGCAAGAATCCCCGAAAAGACATCAACAATCCCCGACTTTCCGATTTTCCAGACAGCCTGAACCAAAACCGCACAAACAGCAACACCAATCCCCTGAAAAGCCGCCTTCACATACTTGTTGTCATAAAAAGAATTCAAAACGGTTGCAATAAGCGTGATAATTATGATTGAGGGCGTAATGACTCCCAGCGTTGCCACAATTCCCCCCGGAACACCTTTGGTTTTATATCCGATAAATGTTGCGGAGTTGACGGCAATAACACCTGGAGTACACTGACTTATGGCAAAATAATCCATAACCTCATCAAGTGTTGCCCACTTATGCCTTTCAACAACCTCTTTTTCAATCATGGGAAGCATAGCATAGCCACCACCAAAGGTTAACAATCCTATTTTGAAAAAAGCAACAAACAATGCCCATAATTCCTTAAAATGTTTCACTTAATCTTCCTCCAACCTAATTTAACCATATTATATACCATTATTTACTATAATGCAAATGTTTTTTCATAACATCAAGAATTTTCTTCCTGTTCCATTTATTTGTCCTGTTTTTTTCTTGACAAAGATTCAGGTTTGATATATTATTATTGATATATCTATATTTACGGAGATGAACAAAATGACATCAAAAGATTTACCTCAGAGCATCAACGACCAAAGCATGGGCGAAGAAATTGCCAACGCAATATCACACGGAATCGGAGCACTGCTTTCGATTGCAGGAACCGTTGTTGCAATTGTCTATGCCTATTTTCACGGTGATGCACGCAGTGTTGTTTCCGCTTCACTTTACGGTTCGGGGTTGATTATCCTTTACCTTGCATCAACGCTGTATCATTCCATCACCAACAAAAAGGCAAAATACGTGTTTCAGATTTTGGACCATTGCTCCATATACATTCTTATTCTGAGCTCATACATTCCCATTTCCCTTTCGCTGATGCGCGGAGCAATGGGTTGGGTTCTTTTTGGAATCAATGCAGGCTGCACGGTTCTTGGAGTCACCCTGACGGCAATAAACATGAAAAAGTTTCAGCCCCTTTCAATGGTGCTGTACTTGCTTATGGGCTGGTCAATTGTTTTTATGGGATTTCCCACACTTGCCTCTCTACCCACCACAGGAATTGTCTTAATGGTTGTTGGCGGCGTTTGCTACACCGGCGGAATTGCCTTTTTTGCAATGACCAGACCCCGGTATATGCATTCAATATGGCATCTGTTTGTTCTTGCAGGAAGTATTCTTCATTACTTTGCATTTTTATTTTATGCATTGCCCTTTCCAAGAACATTTTAAATTAACGAGGTAATCATATGAAATCAGGAATAGTTTTTGAAGGCGGTGCAAGCAGAAGTCTTTTTTCCTGCGGAGTTATGGACGCACTTCTTGAAGAAAAAATCATTGCCGATTACGTCATTGGCACATCCGCAGGAATTGCCTACGGAACAAGCTACGTATCAGGTCAGATTGGCAGAAACCTTGAGCTTGCCGTCAAATATATGCACGATAAAAGATATATGGGAATAAAGCACCTGTTCAACCGCAAAAACCGCAGCTATTATAACCGCGATTTTGCTTTCGGTCAGATACCAAAGGAGCTTGTGCCCTACGACTTTGATGCTTTTGACAATTTCAAAGGCACAGCAATTGCAACATTGACAAATATGAAAAGCTGCACGGCAGAATACTTTGAAATTCCAAAGAACAATCCTGAAAGGCACATTCAAATTCTCTGGGCAGGCTGTGCTCTGCCTTTCATGTTCAGCCCCGAAGAAATTGACGGAGAAATCTATATGGACGGCGGCATATGCGACCCCATCCCCTTCCAAAAGGCTTTGGATGACGGCTGTGAAAAACTGGTTGTTGTCCTGACACGTGAACGGGACTACAAAAAAGAAGGCTCCGAGGCAGCATCTGCCGCAAAGATATTTTACCGCAGGTTCCCACTTCTGCCAAAAGCACTAAAAAAACGTGCCGTCATCTACAACGAATCCAGAAGAAAAATATTTGAGCTTGCAGACAAAAAGGAATTGATTGTTATAGCTCCCCAATGCACAAAGGGCTTCAGGCGTACCGAGAAGAATCCCGAAATTCTCCGGGCACTACATAACGAAGGCTATAACACAACAAAGCAAATGATTGATAACATAAAACAGTATTTAAGTGAATAACGTTTTTCTAATGTTGGGGCAATACAACTGCTAAGATGTTTCGACAAGCTCAACATGACATCAGTTTTTGAACAGATATTGCTTATTTGTCATTCTGAGCGAAGTCGAAGAATCTTTACCCCAACATTTGCAAAAGAACCCGAATAACTCAACACCTCTTTTAATACAATTAAAAGAGGTGTTGTTTTTGAAGCGTATATATTGTTTTGTCTTATGTGCTTTTTTTGTTTTTTCAGCTCATTTTATTCCTTGCTCTGCGCTGTCGGCACACAGTGCAATTGTGCTGGATTCGGCATCGGGACGAATTTTGTATTCCCACAACGCCCAACAGCAAATGGGCATGGCAAGCACCACAAAAATAATAACTGCAATAACCGCACTTGAAAACTGCGATATTAACTCCGTTGCAACAGTATCAAAAAATGCATACGGGGTTGAAGGCTCCTCAATGTATCTTGGGCTTGGCGAGAAGCTCACCCTTGAACAGCTTCTTTACGGGCTTATGCTCGTTTCGGGCAACGATGCCGCCACTGCCGTTGCAGAACACGTTTCAGGTTCAGTTGAAAAATTCGCCGAGCTTATGAATCAGACCGCTCTGAAAATCGGGGCAACAAATTCAAGCTTCACAAATCCCCACGGACTATCCGACGAACAGCATTACACAACGGCACATGACCTTGCAAAAATCACAGCTTACGCCATGAAAAACCCAAAATTCCGTGAGATTGTTTCAACCAGAACCAAAAATATTCCATGGAAGGATCACGATTATGACCGACATCTCGTGAATCACAACAAGCTCCTTTCCATGTACGACGGCTGCATTGGTGTGAAAACAGGCTTTACCAAAGCAACAGGCAGATGTCTGGTCTCCGCCGTTGAACGCAACGGAATGACGTTGATATGCGTAACCCTGCGTGCTTCCGATGACTGGAACGACCATATGAGCCTGTATGACAGTACGTTTAAGGAATATGCACCGCATAAAATAAAAGCATCGGGCGAAGTTCTTACAACAGCAGAAGTAAGCAACGGTTCAGCAACTCAGGTTGAGCTTGTGACAGAAAGAGACATGATTGTGCCGATTCAAAGCAACGAAGAAGCTCAAATTAAAGTCAAGGCTGTTCCCTTTGAGAATCTGCAGGCACCAATCAAAAAGGGCGATCACCTTGGATACGCAATCATTGAACTAAAAGGCAAGAAATGCGGCGAATATCCCCTTGTGGCAAATCAAAGTATTGAACTGAAAAAAGTTTTCAAAAACTCCGCATCAGGCACTTTTTCAGCACAATTAAAGAAAGTATTCTTTGCATGGATAACCTGTTTTTATTAAAAATTCACTCCCTCGGTCATGTACGCTGACCGAGGGAGTAAGCATATCTATTTTACTATTTCCATAAGTGTTTCATATCCATCATAAAATGCCGCAACAATCCCCAGATGTCCTTCTTCTCCAATGGTCATTATATAATAGGAATATTGGCTGTCGGGAATATACGCTTCTCCTGTCCCCAATACATATTCGCGAACCGCATCTTTTTTGTCCTGTTCGCTTACTCTCACCGCATCGGGAAAATCATCAATAACAGGAGTTTTGTATACCTGAGCTGTAGGACGATATGAATCACCGATATTTTCATTCTTTGACTTTGTACGGTTATCCCATTGGTCCACAGGAATAATGGCAAGGTCATAATTCATATTATTGAATGCAATACTTGAATAACCATTTTCCTTAATCCATTTCAATGTATTTTTGTAGTTGGCATTTATCGTGTGTCCGATTGAATGAACACGATAATCTTCATCGCTCTCAAGCTGATCCTTTGGAACATATTCTATGCTGACACTCATTCCCCAATTGCTGTTGTCACGCATCTGCAAATAATCAAGGGAAAGAACATCCTTTTTAAGCACATCAATAAACTCATTGATTTTTTCTACATCAGTAATTCCGTTGTCCGCACCGTTATTGAAATGAAGCCGGTTATATCTGCCTATATCCTCCGAGAACAGTTCAAGAACCTTCATACGATACTCCTGCGACTTATAGAGTTCCGACAGAATTCCGCAAATCTGTTTTTCTGGCACAGGATAACGCCTTACCATAACATCACCGTTTTTCAGCTTATATTTTATATGCAATGCAGAACTATACTCTCTCACATACTTCTTAACCGTATAAATTTCATTATTCTGAAGAGTTTCATGATGCACCTTTGTTGCATAATCAATGATTCCGGCATCCGCCATCCACGGCTCCTGCTGATAGTAATATTCATAAACGGCAACACTTTCAATATCCTCTGCCTTGGGAACTCTTGTTTCGTACCCAAAGAAGCTT
>JAFSDN010000045.1 GCA_017436245.1 Clostridia bacterium | reverse complement strand
TTTATATACTTTTTGCCCCATATATCTCCCACGCTTTCGTCTGCTGACATATCACGGGGAGTCATTTCTATCATACCAATATGATAGGGTTTTCCAAGGTCTACTCTGTAATACCTGTAAGCTGAACCGTCTTCAAGCCAGGAGGTTGATGTTTCACCGTCAAACGCAGCCTCAGGCGGTGCAAAATCATATATCCAATGACTGTTGTCATTAAGTGCATCTGTTATGATTTTGTCTGCCTTTGTGCCTCTTGCAACATCAGTCACCGTCTGGTTTGCCCAGACTTTTATTTCTGCGTACTGATAATCACCCGACGCTGTTTTCTGAAACCTGATATATCGGTATGCATCCTCGCCGTCCAATTCAACTGTAAATGCCCCGCCATGGGGAAAAAGAGTGTCATCAGTTGAACCGAGACTACCAAGAGTTACAGCATCAGAAAAATCCTCATTATTTGCGCCAATAATATCAAAGTTTGCTCTTCCTGTGCTCACATCATGGTCGTGACGGTCAAAGACCTCAATCTTTTCAACCTTGCATCTTCTAAGCAGGTCAATAGTAAAAGCTTCCTGACCCGCCACGTCCGGTCCGAATTCAGAAACGGTAAATGTACTCCTGTCACCGTCTGTAAGGTTTGTTATTTCCCAACCTTCAATGGTATGAGTATGGGGATGGCTTGACACAATCGGTTTACACTCAGCCACATTTACAAGCTCTGTTTTCGATACCGGATACGATTCCGCAAAAGCTACTGTGTTCGGTAACGAAAAAAGTAAAGCCAGCGATACAACTGATAAAATTTTAAAGTATTTCAAGTCAGATACCATTCCTTTCTGTTATTTAAGTGTTTCTTTTGCAATCTTTGTCATGTCCTCCGCCATCTTGTCAACGTCAACAATATCCTTCATATTTTTAATTGCGGCCTCCCATTTTTGGTCAAATTCTTCATCGGATTTTGCCACAAGTGTAAGTTTAAAGGGATCTTCCCACTGTGAGCGTGATGACCAGAATTTTATAACAGTATCAAGTTCTGCATACTCTGCAGCCCATACATCTGACGGCGGCGCCGGTACAGGAGTTATAACATGCTCACTGTCAGGACCGAATTTTCCTCCGTCCTCGGGAACCATGCCATATGTTGCAACCTTGTTGTATATCATCGGATTCCACTTGCTGTTAAGCTTAAACTTCATTGTGAATGGTCCGCAGGTTGTATCAAGACCCATACAATCTTCGTCGTTCAGATCGTTTTCCTGATGGTAAATATATTTTTTGTTGAACTCGTCATTGACAAAAGTTCTTGTACCGTCCTCATTCTCCACATAAAGACCTGCATCCTTAGGTCCCCAGTTGCGGATTTCCTCCCATTCATCGGTAAACTGCACATTCATCCAGTTAAGTATCTGAGGAAGGTCTTCTTCCTTCACCGTCTTCAGGATACCCACAGAATCACCCCATGAAAGCGGTTGCTCGGTTACCTCATAACCTTCTGCAGCTTTAACCTTTGTGTAAAGCGGTCTGTAACGGAAATCCTTGCCCGATTTTGCAATTGTGTCATTTACAAACGGGGGATGACCCGCTGCTGAAATAATTGCCATTGCATACTGACCGTTTAATACCTTCTCCTTGAACTGCGCATCTGTATGTACCAAACTGTCAGGATCAATTATACCTTCTCTCAACAGCTGATTCTGAAGCAGAGCACCCTCCTTAACAACATCGTCAAGAAGCGGAATTATAATTTTTTCATTTTTTGTGTCCCATGAAGAAATATAATGATGACCCACATATCCCATCATCTGTGCGCCGAGAAGGGCAAGAGGCTGCCAGCAGTCAGCACCGGCATAACCGAATGTGTACACATCCTTCTTTCCTACCTTCAAATCAAGAGCATCAATATCCTTCATGAGTTTAACTATATCCTCTGTACTCTCAAGCGGTACATCATATATATAGTCACCAATGGGTTTGCCTTCTTTTTCAAGAAGCTCAAGCATATCATTGTAGCTCAACGCGTCAGGATAGAGCATCTGCAAAATATCGTCTCTTATCCATATTGATGTTCCAACATCAGTATAAACCTTTCCTGATGCAGCAATTTCTTCGTCTGAAATATCGGGGTCTATTCTTCTGTCTACAGGGAAGTTATATGGAATGCCATATATTTTTCCGTTGACCTTCATTCTCTCCCACATTTCCTGGGGAACACTTTCCCAAACATCCGGTGCATACGTCTGAAGCATTTCAGGAGACAATTCCCAGATTTTGTCCGCTTCAGCAATCTTTGCAAAGTGTGCAGGCCCCTGGCCGCCGCCACAAGCTACAAGCTCAGGGAAGTTATTTCCTGCAATAAGTCTTGCAAGCACGCCTTCCCACTGACCGCCGCCGTTACCGTAAGTGTTTTTAATTTTTACACGTGTTTTGTCCTGAAGCCACTGACCCACAAGATTCTCCTTTGCCTCAACAGGCGGAACATAGTCAGAACCCTGTGTAACCCATACAGTTATTTCCATATCCTTCTGTGGAACAAATTTTCCGTCCTGCATCACCACCGATGATGGTGTTTCTTCCTGCTTACAGCCCGAAAGACTGCCCAGCAAAAGACATGCTGCAAGAAGTCCTGAAATGATTTTTTTCAGATTTTTCATAAATAAACCCTCCTAATTTATTATATAATTTTATATTAATCTTTAACTGCTCCTATTGCTACACCCTTAACAAAGTATTTTTGAAGGAACGGGTATGTGCAAATAATGGGCAATGTTGAAAAAATGATTGCCGCAGCTTTCACCGATTCTGACGTGGGTCTTGCGCGTACACTTGTCGAACCTCCCGTAAGTGCTGAATCATTTACCATTTTCTGCACCACTTCACTTTGTTTTATTATCTGCTGTATAATATACTGCAGTTTGAAAAGCGAAGGTTCGTTCACATAGTAAAGTGTAGTTGTCCAGTCGTTCCATGATGCAACCATTGTCCACAAAGCAACTGTTGCAAGAACCGGTTTGCAAAGAGGCAATATTACCTTGTAAAGTATCTGCATTTCGTTGGCACCCTCAATATATGCTGCTTCTTCAAGAGCAACGGGCAGCGAACTCAAAAACGTTCTTATAATAATAACGTTATAGAATGTAAATGCCGATGGCAGTATGTAAACAAGGATATTATTCATAAGATGCAAATACCGGAATAGTATAAATGTAGGTATTACGCCTGCAGATATATAGCTTGGCAGGAGAAGAATCCATATAATTGCATTTCTGAACGGTAAATCCTTCTTTTTTATTGCATAAGCCGCTCCAACACAAACTATAAGTGTAAGAATCGTTGAACAGATAACTGTTATTACCGTAACCACTGTGGAACGAATCAGTGATTCATTGGAAAATATTGTATCATAGTTCGACCAGGTCCACTTTCGCGGAAAAACCGTAATGCCGCCCAACATGGTATCAGTACCGTCATTAAGTGATATTGCAAGCTGATTGAGATACGGATATATCATGATAACACACATAAGCACCATAAACACAATCAAAAATACATCAAATAATTTTTCTCCAAAACTCTTTTTCACTCAAAACTCCCCCCTTACCATATTCCAACACCGCTGACACGTTTTACAATAAAGTTGGTTATGCATACAAGTGCAAAGGATACTGCACCCTGGAACATTCCAAACGCCGTTGAAAGCGAATATTCAGCATTCAATATACCCTGTCTGTAAACAAGAGTGTTGATAACTTCTGTTTCTTCCTGAATATAAATGTTCTGGAAACCGAATACCTGTTCAAAATTAAGTGTAACGAGGCTTGCTGTATTCATTATGAATATTATTGCTATTGTGGGAAGCAGACATGGTATTGTAATGTACAAAACCTGCTTAAACCTGTTACATCCGTCAACCATAGCTGCCTCATATAGCGTCGGGTCAATGCCCGTTATTGCAGCAAGGAATATAATTGAGTTCCATCCGATGTTTTTCCATATATTCGTCCAGAAGAGTATTCCAAGAAAGTTTTCCGCATCCGTAAGAATGTTTTTCGCTTCATAGGATTCGCCAACAATTGTGGCCATAAATGTATTATATGTACCGTCAAGTGCGAAAAATGCCGAAAACATACCTACCACCGAAATCCACGACAAAAAGTACGGCAAATAGCTTATAGTCTGAACAATTCTTTTGAATCTTATCATCCTCAGCTCGTTAAACAAAAGTGCAAGCATTATTGGAAAAGGCAATCCTAAAAACAGCTGAACACTGCTGTATTTAACAGTGTTTATTATGGCTTTTGTAAACTTCGGCATAGTAAATATTTTTACAAAGTTATCAAATCCAACAAATTCACTCGCCGTTATTCCACCAATTATGTCGTAATCCTGAAACGCTATTACAAGACCAAACATAGGCAGATAACAAAACACCAAAACCAGAATCAGCGCCGGAGCAAGAATCAAATACAGAAATCTGTACTTTGCCATTCGTGACAGCAGGCTTTTAGAGCCAAGCGGCTTAAATGTCTCTTCTTTCTTTCTGTTTAGTGCGTTCAATATACCACCCCTTTTTATTTTATTATATATAGATTTTAACATTTTTTTAATATTTTTTAAACTACACAATGTTATCAAAACGCACCAAAATATTATGAAAAACTGTCTGTGTCCGAACATTTCACGTTCAATCACAGACAGTTTTTTACGCATACCTATCGCACAACACAAAGGACGCAAATTCCACAAGCAAATGGAATTTGCGTCCTTTTCTCAAAACGCCATCATAACAGATGCAATCAAAGCAATTACAGCAGCCAGATATTCAAAGACCACAAGTTTTTCACGTCTTATCATACTTATTACGGTTGAAAAGACCATAACACCGCCCGTCACAAGAGGATACTGCACCGATGCAGGAAGCTCCGCAATGGCAATAAGCAACAACAAATCGCCCACACCGTTCAGTACTCCGTCTCCCGCCGAATAGAGTAGACTTTTCCCTTTCAGCAACGACAACCTTTCGCCCTTGGCAAGCAGCCACACACTGCATACAACAACAGTAAAAATCCCCGAATAAAACATAAAGCTTGTGCTGTCCGTATGCATAATTTCCGAATTCTGATGAACCTTTGAAATCACCCCCACCATACCGTTAAGGAAGAACACCATCATATAATAAAAGAATGCTTTTTTACCGCCGTTTCCTTTGCGGATATTCAACAAAACCGAAATGACAATAAGCACACAGCACAAAATCTTGAAGGCCGATATTTCTTCATCATAAAACAGCGTTCCCACAAGGAATGGCAGCATCATTCCCCCAAGCATGGTAAAAACCGAATATACCGAAAGATTGGCAACATAAAACGCCTTCAGGCTGTAATATGTCATCAGAATATAACATAGCGCATACGCTCCCGACAACCCAATACTGAACAACGAAAACTCCATTCTGAATTTGTTCAGGCAAAGCATCATTGCAATCACAACAAGACCTTTATAAAGTGAAAAGGCAAGTGCCGCGCTCATGCTTGTTCCTTTTGTTTCCTCGTACCTCTGCTGACAAAAGAACTGCAACGAAAACAGTACCGCCGCAATAACAATTAATCCGTAAAACATTTTAATCTCCCTCCTGTACTTCACAGAAAGGTGATGCAGAAACAAAGTCCGCTCCGCTCATTCGGGCAGTAATTTCAATATACCACCCCTTTGCGTTGCAGGTAATACTTCCGTCATAATCTTCAATTATCCATTCCTGCCCCATGGAATATCCCTTTGTTTCAGGATTCTGAATGTATTTCAACGGTTCAGTTATGTAATACAGCCTGACATGGGATATTTCCAAACCGTCAGGATTTACAACTTCGCCTTTTTCCATATCAAAAAAGGGAATGGTCTTACCGCCCTTACACACAAAATCTGCAAAAGCTATGGGTTCAGGTCTCACCCAACTCCACGTGTGAGCATGATTCATATTATGTATAATGCTAAGTCTCGTCTTTTCGTTGTTTTTTACCGTATCACAGTATGACTTTGAATTTGAATTAAGCTGTATTCAACATCACGGTGAAATACCTTGTGGAAGTTTTCACGGGATGCCCTTGTGTACTTATTGAGGTCAATTAACTCAGGATTTTTGTCCTGCATAAGTCCATCAAGTTTTTCGATGAACTCAAGAGGATAAGCCGAAAAGCTGTCAATGAGCTTTTCCTTTGCCCACTGCTCAACATCAAGACCGATGAATCGGTTTTTGGACAAGCTGCTGCCCACATATGCATGAATCTTCATGGGTCTTCTGCCCACAGCCTTACATTCATCATCAAGTGCCTTGCGAAGTCTTCTCATAAATTCCGTTATAATTTCGCAATGAATACCCTGAATTCTCTCATCCGCAAGTGGAAGCTCACAGGGGTTCACATCCGGAAAGCTCTTTTTGAACCTTTCACAAACGGGCTCCTCAAACAAAACATAAGGCACACCTCTTGTAAACACCAGATTAACTCCGTCACAATCCAGTTTTGCCAATTTTCTGAAGGTGGCAAGCATATGCTCCTGAACCTCAGGATATGCATATGAAAGAGCGTCAACCACAACTCCGTCACGGTTTTTGCAGTAAAGCTGCGGATTTTCCTGACCAAATTCAAGGTCAACATATTCGCCGTCATAAGGGAACGAAGGTCCAACCTTTGCACCCATACGTTTTGAAAGATACATTTTCATTCCTGCACGGTGTCCTGTTTCAATCAGATTATCGTAAACCGCTTTGGTTTTTTTGAACATCGCCTTGTTCAAAACCTTTCGCATTTCACCAAGGTATGCATAGTTTGCGGGATGAATTCTGTCCTCCAGGTCATCTGCCACAATAAGTTTTCAAAATAGTGTTCAAAGCCCTTGTCGTTGGGATGAACCTCCAAATCGGCAAAAAGCCCCGTATCATGGGGCACAAGGTCCGTACCCGAAATAACAGTTATGCTTTCATCCTCAACGCAGCTTCTGATTATTCCGTCAAGCTCACCAAATTTCCCCGTGGGTCTTTTTTCCTTATGCAACGCAGTCCATATGGGAGTTATCACAAACTTTTTTGAGTTGGGATAGTTATTTGAAAGCTCTCTGAAAAACTCACGGCAGTTCAGCTCAAACTCGTCTCTCGTTCTATGACTCCAGTCATTCACGCCGTATGCAACCGTAACATAATCAGGCACAAAGCCCTCCCTTGATGCCGCAAGCTCAGGAAAGAACATCTCGCCTCCGATACCTTTATTGGTTTCATCTGCATCCAACGCCCTTGCAAGACGTGCAACATACGTCATGGACGATTGAAGTGCGTCATAGCCCTGAGTTATTGAGTCGCCAAAGGCAAGCAGGGTCTTTGGCCTCTTAATGGGCTGTATAACCGCACCGTCATCAATGGAAATCTCCTCAATCACCGTATCTGTTGACCATGGCAGATAAACCGTCACAATCTTCATTCCGTCCCAAAGCTCAAAAGTCTTTTCGTATTCTCCAAGAACAAGTTCCGTGGCAATGTATTTCCTTGGCATTGTGCACGCCGAGAAATTGTTTATGCATCCAACACTCTCGTCGTTCACATAAACATCAACCGAAAAGTATTTTCTTGAAGAACCAGGCGAGGTTCTGACCTTCATAAAAAGTGTTTGGCTGTCTGTTTTGAAGCACAACTTAATTCCCGCAGTTGACAAAGACCTGATATAACAATCTTCGGTTCTGTTTTTGTAAAGAACATTCTGTTCCTCCGTAAATCTTGAAAAACAAAAGCCCTCTCTGCTTTCTTCAATTATCTCCGCCCCTGTTGCAATACTTTTCACCTGTTCATAATTGAGTTTCATTCCATTGCCTCCCTTGCTGTTTTAAAAAACTATTTTATTTTTTTCGCATCTCATCAAGAAGTGCAGTGCCACCATCAATAATCTTTTCTGCAACACCTGATTTAAACACCGACGAACGTGATTCATAACCGCCCTCGTCATAAGCCGACTTCATGGGGAAATAACCTTCATCACCGTTGGTCTGGGCGCAGGGCATAATCATAACCCAACCCTCAGCCTTTTTAAGCTCAACACCAATTTCCGTAAAAGGTTCACCGGGAATACCAACCATTGCAACATCACCGATTTTTATGCCCATAAGGTCAAACCTGAAATTTTCAGAGCCTTTTTCCAGCTTGCACATTCTGGCAGCTTCCGCAACAACAGTTGTAAGCTCCATTGCCGAAAATGGAATTTCTTCGTCTTTTCCTGCATCATGAAGTGCTTTGTATTTCTTTGCAACAACCAGCTCCTCCGCCGTGGGAAGGTTCGCAGGAATAAGAATCTCCTTATGTATCACGCCAATATCATCAACATCAATATAATGAACCTTGTCAAAAACCTGAAGCACTGTTCCTGCAAGAGCGCGGCCCACAAACCTTGCCATGCCGGGGCTCTTCATTTCATTGTCAAAGCTGATTTCTGTGTCGTTCATATCGCCGCCCGTTGGGTTTATATTGGTGCTTCCCACATCGCCTTCGGCACCTGCAAAAAACATACACTTACATCCCTCAAGAGCTTTTTCAACTGTTTTCCGCATCCAACCCGGCCAGTCAGCCGACAAAAGCTCACCGCCGATACAGTCGGCATGGAGTCCGTAGTTCACAAAAACAACGCTTTCGGCACCCTCACGGTCAAACCTCAGAACATTCACTCTCCGGTCAAGCTCTCCGATTGGGTAATCTATATTGGGGTCACCAAGGGGAGGGCAGGTCATTGTTGTTCCGTCCTTCATTTTGTATCTGCGGATATAGGCAACTCTTTCAGGCGCATAACCCACAATATATCCCATCCTTGCAGGACGAATATCATCAAGCGCCAGCTTTGCCGCATCAAGAAGTCTTTTTTTCACAAACTCCCGGTATTCAAAAACCGGCTCAAGGTCATAATCAAACATATCCATATCCCGCAGGAAAGGAGTGGTGTGCGAATGTGAAGCCGAAATAAGAACATTTGCCCCCAAAACTCCCGTTTCCTTCTCAATGAGCTCACGACATTCATCAACAAAATCCGCAGGTACAGCCCCTGCATCAACAGCAATAACAATAATCTTCTTGTCATCACAGCAAAGAGCCAGAGCCTCTGCCTCAAGGTCATCAAGATAACCCTTTGCAAAACGTGGCACATAATAACCGTATACAGCAATTCCAAGAGGAGCATTTATATTAACGCTTGCATATCCAACCTTCAGTTTATTCATTTTCACAACCAATCCTTTCTCCGCCAACCATAACATTCAGCACATTAAACTTATCGTCAACAAATACCAAATCGGCAATCTTGCCCTTTTCGATTGAACCAATCTCATCGCCCATGCCAATTACCTTTGCCGGATTAAGGGATGCCATAACAAAGGCTTGTGCAATACCGCAATTGGTGTGGGTCATAATATTTCTGCAAACCTTGTCCATTGTCAGCTTGCTTCCCGCAATTCCGCCCCTGTCATCAAAACCAAGGTCGGTAACGTGCTCCAGTCCCTCAGGATTGGGGTAAGACTTATCGCCTGACGAATCGGTAATCAAAACAACTCTGTTGATACCCTTGTTGTGAATCAGAAGCTGCTGCATTTCCGCATTAACGTGAATACCGCAGGAATCGGAAATCATTTCACAATACACATCAGGCTCCTTGAAGCAGTATTCATCGGGGCCATAGCCCCTTGTGCCGCCGGGCACATCAAGGCGACCTGTTGCACACATGGAATGGGTCTGAAGGGTCGGACGGAATTTACCCAAAGCCCGAATCTGCTGTGGAGTTGCCTCGCTGTGACCCACAGACAAAACAACATCAGGCTTCACCGCTTTTGCATATTCAGCAAAAGATAATATTCCCTCTCTTTCAGGGGCAATTGTCCACACAAGAGCATCCTCACCTGCTTCATCAACAAGAACCTTGAACTGTTCAGGGTCAATTGACCCACGCCATGGATTCATATGCGCAAAAGCTCCGTATTTCACGTTTATGTACGGGCCTTCAAGGTAAAGCCCCTTGATGGTCTTCGCTTTTTTCTTTGCTGCCCTGCCCACACGGATTGCCTCAACAAACTCATCAAAAGCAAGCTCATAGGGAGGGGTTGAAAGCATTGAAGTTGTTCCGTGCTTCAAAAAGAAATCTGCAACCGCAACAACATCTTGAACATCCGAATATGTGGTCTTTCCATCTGCACCGTGAACATGAATATCAACAAAGCCGGGGCCCACATAAGCCCCCTTTGCATCTATAATCTCCGCACCATCAGGAATCTGAAACTCCCTGACACTTTTCACATCAACAATTATTCCGTCTTCAATCAGAATTGCTCCGTCCCAAAGAATTCCGTTTTCAAGAACAATATTTGCATTTAATATCGCCTTTATCATCTTATTTTCCTCCGCAAAACGTATAATTGAATAATATCACAATCATATTAAGTTAGCAACAAAAAATTCCTCTAAAATCTCATTGCAACCTCAAAAAGTTTCAAAACAAACCTAAAATTCTATTTTCTGTTTTTCAGAGTTTTTTCAAAAAGCCGTTCCGAATTGTATCTGAGAATATTTGACTTGTCTTCGTCGGAAATTAAAGCAAATTCAATTCTTCCCCGCTGAAATGCCGCCGAATATGTATCCGTGCCAAAGAGGATTTTTTCCGACCCGATGCGGTTCACCGCATACTCAATCATTTTATTCTTTGAGCTGGCAATTCCCGAAGTATCGGTATAAACGTTTCCATGCTTTGCAAATTCCACCGCATCCACAAATTCCACACCTCCAAGGTGTGCCATAATCAAGGTCATTTCGGGATATTTATCCGCATAGGTCAGAATATTGTCCGTTGGATGGGTCAGCACAATGGCACCAAATTCCGAAGCAAAGGAAAAAATCTTGTCACCAAAATCCAAAAGCGAATAGTCATGGCAGCTTGGATGAATCTTTATCCCCACACATTTTTCGGATTCAAGCATCCCCCTCGCCTGTTCAAAGGTTCTGTCATTTCTGGGGTCAATAACCACCCATTGATAAAGGTCGTCATTGGTTCCGGCAAGATTGAAAAGGTACTCATTTTCCTGTTCAACCTCCTCATCACTGAGAACCGATGCAAAGGTGGAACAAAACATCATTTCAATTCCCGTACCCCTGTTTATTTTCATAAGCTCATCAAAATCCGCGGTGTACACTTCATTCACCTGCGTATCATGAGCACTCCCATGGTTTATATGTGTATGCATATCAATTGCTTTTAACATTTCATTACCCCCTTATTAGCTAAATTTTATCATAGCAAAACTCAAATGTAAATATTAAATTTTAGCTTTTTCGGAGGTTGCAATCGTACTATTTTCATAGGAATTACTTTATAATCTTTCCAAAGTGTGCTATAATTTCTCAAAAAACGAAAGGATAGCAAAAAATGTCAAGCTACATCACAAAAACAACTCCCGGAAACACCCAATGGTTTTTAAACGACCGCTTTGGGATGTTCATTCATTTTGGACTTTATTCCTTGCCCGCACGGCACGAATGGATTAAATCATACGAGCAGATACCCGAAGAACAGTACAACAAATATTTCACACATTTCAATCCCGACCTGCTGGATGCCAAAGCATGGGCAAAACAGGCAAAAGCGGCAGGTATGAAGTATGCAATACTGACAACAAAGCACCATGAGGGTTTTTGCCTTTTTGACTCAAAATACACAGATTACAAATCAACAAACACCCCCTTTGGACGTGATATTGTTGGTGAATATGTTGATGCATTCCGTGCCGAGGGTCTGAAAATCGGCTTTTATTACTCACTTCTTGACTGGCATCATCCCCACTTCACCATAGACTGGCTTCACCCCCGCCGCAACGACCCCGATGCCTTGGAACAAAACAAAGCAAAAAACTTTAAAAACTATGTTGAATATATGAAAAACCAACTCACCGAGCTTATGACAAACTACGGCAAGATTGACATTCTCTGGTTTGATTTTTCATATCCCGACAAGTCCCAGTCCGACCCTGAACACGACATAATCCCAAAAGATTGGATGGAGCCCAAGGGAAAAGACCAATGGGACAGCGAAGAGCTCATAAAGCTCATACGCAGCTTTCAGCCCGAAATCATCATCAACAACCGTCTTGACATCGACCAGGATTTGTGGACGCCTGAGCAGAACACCCCAACCGAATGGGTAAAGCACCCCCAAACAGGCGAGCTTGTTCCCTGGGAAGCCTGCCACACCTTTTCAGGCTCATGGGGATATTTCCGTGATGAAATGAGCTGGAAAAAACCAAGAATGCTCCTTGAACTTCTCATAAACTCCGTAAGCTGCGGCGGCAATCTCATTATGAACGTCGGACCAACAGCAAGAGGGTGTTTTGATAACAGAGCAAAAAACTCCCTGAAGGTTTATGAAGAATGGATGGGCTGCAACAGCCGTTCAATCTACGGATGCACCATGGCAGAGCCGGAATTCACCGCACCAAGAGGATGTCGTCTGACACAGAGCAATAACGGCAAACGGCTTTATATCCATCTTCTTGATTATCCCAACGGTTTTTTACAAATTCCCGAACTGTACGGCAAGGTTGACTATGCACAGTTTCTTCACGACGGAAGCGAGCTTCGCTTTTCAGAAGGAAACTTTTCACATATGGGTGACGTTATCAGCAACCAGCAGTCCTGCTTCACAATCCAAATTCCCGCAATTCAACCCGATGTTCTTGTTCCGGTCATTGAAATTTTTCTGAAATAATTAAGCACCAAAAAAGCGTAAATACCATTTCATCAACGGTATTTACGCTTTTACATATGCGTTTTATTTATATTTAAAACTTTAAAAACTGCATCGCAATAACAAAATATATCAAAAGTGAAATTGCATCAACAATAGTCGTGACAAACGGGCTCGCAGTAACAGCAGGGTCAAAACCAAAACGCTTTACAATAATTGGCAAGCTGCTTCCAACCAGCTTCGCGCAAACAACCGTTGCAAGAAGCGTCAGGGAAACAATAATTGAAATCGTCATGGGGTCCTGCCCCGAAGCAAGAATTGCACCTCTGTCAATAAGGAGCATCTTTCCAAAATTTACAACCGCCAAAGAAACACCACAAAATAGCGAAACAGAAAACTCTTTTCTCAGAATTCGCAGAACATCTCCCATCTCAACATCACCAAGGGACAAACTGCGGATAATTGTTACCGAAGCCTGACCGCCCGAATTACCGCCCGTTCCCATAAGCATTGGAATAAACGCCGTGAGAGCAACACAGGTTGCCAAGGTGTCTTCAAAGGAACTGATAATTTTCCCCGTAAAGGTTGCAGACAGCATAAGGAGCATAAGCCACGGAATTCTGTTCCTGAAAATTTCAAATGCCGTTGTTTTCAGATAGGGCTTTTCAGAAGGTAAAATAGCCGCCATCTTTTCAATATCCTCTGTGTTTTCTTCCTGAATAACGTCAATAACATCGTCAAAGGTAATAATTCCCACAAGTCTTGTTTCCTTGTCAACAACCGGTATTGCAAGAAAGTCATATTTGTCACACATATTGGCAACCTCTTCCTTGTCAAGTGCCGTATCAACATAGATAACATTTGTTTCCATCATGTCCCCGATTTTTGTTTCATAATCATTCAGCAAAAGGTCCTTAACCGTTGTAATTCCAATGAGGCGCCTGTTCTGGTCGGTTACATAACAGGTGTAAACCGTTTCCTTGTCAACACCGGTTTTGCGGATTCTGTCAAAGGCTTCGGCAACGGTCATATGGGCTTTCAAATCCACGTACTCAATTGTCATAATACTCCCTGCACTATCCTTTGGATAATTGAGAATCTTGTTGATTTCCGAACGGGTTTGGGGGTCGGTGTGTTTCAGGATCCTTTTAACCACATTTGCAGGCATTTCCTCAATCACGTCAACCGTATCATCCACAAACATTTCATCAAGAACGTCGTGTAGCTCTTTATCCGAGAAGCTCTGAATCAGATGCTCCTGAGTGTCAGCATCCATTTCAACAAAGGTCTCAGCCGCCAGCTCCTTTGGCAGGAATCTGAACAAGCGCAATATATGCTCCTGAGGAACCTCTTCAAATATAACCGCAAGGTCGGGAGCATTCATTTCAGACAGGGTACTTCGCAGCCTGACAAATTCCTTGTTTTCTATTAATGTCAAAATTTCTTCATTCATCTGCTTTTCCTCCTGTTTCAAAATTTAAAAAAGAAAATCCTGTATCATTGCACAAACAATGACACAGGAAATTTGAGTAAGTCAAAATATACGATGTCACCGTTCGAGCTTTAGCTTCGCAGGGCAATGAAATTGCATTAGACGATACCTTGATTCGATATAGCCTGTTCAACCAACTCATGGTGTCTCCACCATTTCGCGGCAGCAATCCGTATCCCTGTGGTAGCCTTACCTACCGGAATATCTTTTTATATTTTAACTCAAAATACGCTGTTTGTCAAGACCTTACTTTTGACTTTCTTCACATTGCCTAATTCATTTTTAAACACCACATTAATAATTTTTTTCTCTTTTTTCACAGCATAATTATATGCAATCTTTGTTCCGCTTTTGGGCTGATATTCTCCCAAATCCTTTTTTGTGTTTTTTCGCCTTAAAGGAGAATAATTTTCTTTATAGTAAACCACACATACCGAGCATCGGTTTATCATATGCTGATTACGTTTAACATACACTGCCCGCCCGGAATTCTCTATTTCTTCGGGATAATAAGCCTCTTCGTATCTTTCCGATAAATACTTTCTGTACTCTTCATTAATATTCGGATATTCAGCTCTGACATAAATCCGTTTTATATGGGGATATAGTTCCTTTAACTCCGAAACAATTTCATAACACAAACTATTAAAGCGACTTTTACTACCAAAGAAAAATGTAGTAACACCTTTATTTTCAATTAAATCAGAAACAATCCTGCGTATGTCATTTTTCAACTCATTGCTTTCGTCAATTTCCCTGTGCCCGAAAAAAAACAGTTTTCATTGATTTTCGCTTCCATCCACCCTCACTTCCCAAAACACATAATTAAATGGTAAATACAATTTAATAGATTGTATTTTATCACATATTTATGTATAAGTCATTCAATTTTGTTGTTTTATCAACAATTTTAATTGTCGATATTAATTCTTATTAGGAATATAATATAGTAAATTGCAAAACAGATAAAAAATGAATTGCAATTTACTAATTCTCTATCTGAAAAAGGGCATAAGAAAAGCACCTACCTTTCGATAGATGCTTAAGTCCTATATTAAATCTATGTAATCCCGTCTTCCGTATATTATACGCATTATATATACTTCTTTTTCTGGTCTGTTAATCCGATAAAAAACTATGTAGTTTTTTATAACTATTTTTCTGTATCCTGCATTCATTAGTCTCGTATCATTACAATATGCATACGCTTCCGGATTGGATGATACTATTTCACATTTTTCTTCGAATTCTTTCAAAAAGTTATCTGCGGCAATAGGATTTTTTAATGTTCCTGATATATATGAAATTACATCTTCCAAATCTTTATATGCTTCTTTTGTTATAACAAGCCTATACATTATACTTTTTCCGTATTTGACTTATTGCATCAAAAGCATCAATAACATCACCGCTTGCTACTGACTTTTCCGCTTCATCAAGCTTCTCATAAATACTATTCATAAGCATAGTCTTCTCATATGTTTCCATACTCATAACAACCATATCACCGTATCCATTTTTGGTAACAAAAACAGGCTCGTTTGTGCTGTGACACATATCAGATATTTCACTTGTATTCTTCAAATCCCTAATAGGTATTATACGTGGCATAAAATCATCCTCTCGTTTTATTGTGACTTTATTGTACCATAATTATACCTCAATGTCAATATTCTTTATAAAAAGGGCATAAGAAAAGCACCTACCTTTCGATAGATGCTCATGCCCTATATTAATTTCAAGTACATAATACGAACTATAACAACGGTATTTTGTTCTTCAACAGGCAGATAAAAAACCAAATAATTATTTACCGGAAAATATCGCAACCCCCTACTCTTCCACGGCTCCTTGTCATATACAGGATATCGAAGTGGCATTGTTTCCAAAGCATTAACTTCTTCAATAATTGCTTTAGTCTGTTTCTTTGCCGCATTTGGAATCAATAAAGAGTATGCAATATATTCATATATGCTTCTTAAGTCATTCTCTGCTTGTTCTGTATAAAATACATTCCATTTCATATGCCATATTCCCGACGCATTTTTTCTGCAACACTTTGAGCTGATATAACTCTTCCGTCTCTGATATCTGCCAGCCCTTTCTCAATTTCTGTATTAAATTCTTCTTCTGAAAGCATACTCATATCTACAGGCTTTCTGTCAGGCAGCTTCATTTCAAACGGAATGCCTTTCTGCAAAACAATTTGTCTTAAGAAAACACTAATTGCATTTGACATTGGGATACCTAATTGTTCCAATACATTCTCTGCCTGTTCTTTTATTTCAGGTTCTACTCGTACATAAATATTAGATGTTCTTGCCATAACAATCCTCCTCTTTATATTTATATATTACCACAATGTATAGCAATATGCAATACATTGTAGAAAAAAATATAAAATTTCAGACAGCTATATTACCAGAATCCCACGCTCGTCATATACGGAAGAAGTATTGGTGTTCATATTTCTGATTGCTCTGTCCAAAGCCATAACAGATGCAACTGCACCGTCAATACGCTCGGTGGAGTGCTTCTTTGACGGTTTGATGTTCTCTGCAGCATCCGTTTCAACACAGACATTATCAAAGTTCCAACGGAGCACAGGGTGCATATTGTGTATGATTTTATTCTTTAAAACCAGTGTGAATATCTCCTTTGTGGGAGGACTCATGTCCTTGAACCCCTGTCCGAAGGGAACCATTGTCAGACCTTCATCCATAAGGTTGAGGATTATCTGTGTTGCGTTATATCGGTCATAAGCAATCTCCCGGACTACAAACTCACTCGCAATGTTTTTTATGTCTGCTTCAATCCTTCGGTAGTCAACCACGTTTCCCGGTGTGGTTCTGATATACCCTTGAGCCTTCCATACATCATACGGAACATGGTCATGGTTCACTCGCTTTTTCAGGTTATCGTCGGGTATCCAAAAATACGGGATAATGATATATTTCTCTGTATCGTTCCTTGGTGGGAACACAAGGACGAAGGCTGTCAGGTCAAGGGTGGTTGAAAGGTCAAGTCCACCGTAGCATTCTCTGCCCCTGAGAGTTCGGATGTCAATAACGTCATTGCAGTCATCCCATTTCTCCATAGGCATCCAACGTGTGCTTTGCTTCACCCACTGATTAAGACGGAGCTGACGGAACAGGTTCTCTTCTGCAGGATTCTCCTTTGCACTCTGACAGGCATTCCGAACCTTTTCTATATCAATGGTATAACCGAGAGACGGATTTGCCTTGTACCAGTTCTCTTCCTTTGTCCAGTCTGCTCCGTCGGGGAGTCCGTATATTGCCGAATAGAATGTGGGGTCAATTCTTCTGCCTTCCATGATATCAAGTGCCTTCCGGTGCTGTTCAAAGCATATGGATTCACGGTCTGTTCCGGCTGTGGTTATGAGAAAGAACAATGGCTGACTTCTGGCATCACCACTTCCGTTGGTCATTACATCGAAAAGGTCTCGGTTCGGCTGGGCATGGAGCTCGTCAAATATGACACCGTGTACACTAAGACCGTGCTTGGTAAAGGCTTCGGAGGACAGAACCTGATAGAAACTGTTTGTCGGTTTATATACCAGTCTCTTTACAGACATAACGGGTTTTATTCTTTTCTTTAACGACGGACACTGTTCCACCATATCAACAGCCACATCAAATACGATTGATGCCTGCTGACGGTCACTTGCACAGCCATTTCATAGCATTGTTTTTTCTTGCTCAAACAATTGTAGATATATTTAATTAAGCAATTTATTTCTTTATGACAACCATTTTCTTGTTGAAATACAATAAACGGCAGAGCATTACATTGCTTAATGGGAAGAATGTATTTTTGATAAACCGCACTTGTTTCAGGAGCAACAATAGCACCAGAAAAGACTATGTTAGGCATCGGTTCGGGAGTATAACCGGATATTTGCTTTATTGCGTGCAGTATATTTCCGTTTACAAAAATACTATCTCCCGGCTTCAATATTATGTGTTGTTGCCCCACTTGATAGTCAAGAGAATTACTTATTGCCGTAGCAATTTCAAAATCAGGATGCCAATGAAAAGCCCCCTCCCAATTAGGAATAGTGGCAAGCTCATCATGAAAATATGTAATAGGAAACGCTGTAATATCGTGTGGCATTTGTTCCCGAAGTTGATGGTCTATAATAATTGGCATAATTTATCACTTCCAAAAAGATGAATTTATCTATCATAATGTTTTAAATGTTCAGAAACAAAACAAAGCTCCTGCACATATATACAAAAGCTTTGATATGTAATAATATTTAATTTTTCAGGCTGTGAATGGGTGCAGGTATTCTGCCACCACGGTTTATGAACTCAGCGCTGGATTCTTTGTGCACCGGCATAATGGGCGCATACCCCAGAAGTCCGCCAAACTCAACGCTTTCGCCAACGTTCTTTCCGATTACGGGAATAATTCTGACAGCCGTTGTCTTTTGGTTAATCATACCAATTGCAGATTCATCAGCAATTATTGCCGAAATTGTTTCGGCTGTTGTGTCGCCGGGAACTGCAATCATATCAAGACCAACAGAGCAAACACAAGTCATAGCTTCAAGCTTGTCAAGTGTAAGTGTTCCACATTCTGCCGCCGCAATCATGCCTGCATCCTCGCTGACAGGAATAAAAGCACCGCTGAGACCGCCAACATAGCTTGACGCCATAACTCCGCCCTTTTTAACAGCATCGTTAAGGAGTGCAAGTGCCGCTGTTGTTCCGTGAGTTCCGCACCTTTCAAGACCCATTTCTTCAAGGATATAGGCAACACTGTCGCCAACCTCAGGAGTGGGTGCCAATGAAAGGTCAACAATACCAAAAGGAACATTCAACCGTCTTGAAGCCTCCTGTGCCACAAGCTGACCCATACGTGTAATCTTGAATGCAGTTTTCTTTATGGTCTCGGCAACTGTTCCAAAATCCGCACCCTTCACCTTTGAAAGTGCCGCCTTCACAACGCCGGGACCGCTGACACCAACATTAATTACGCAATCGCCCTCACCAACACCGTGAAAAGCACCTGCCATAAAGGGATTGTCCTCAACCGCATTGGAAAACACAACCAGCTTGGCGCACCCAAAGGAATCCTCTTCGGCTGTCATATCAGCAGTTTTTTTGATAATCTGACCCATGAGCTTTACCGCATCCATATTAATGCCGGCTTTTGTTGAGCCAACAGCAACCGAGGAACAAACCCTTTCGGTTTTTGCAAGAGCTTCGGGGATTGAATCAATCAGGATTCTGTCGCCCTGTGTAAAGCCTTTTTGCACAAGTGCCGAAAAACCGCCAATAAAATTCACTCCTGTTGCCTTTGCCGCACGGTCAAGGGTCTGTGCAAACATAACATAATTATCAGCATCGCTTGCCCCTGCAATAATTGAAATGGGTGTAACCGAAATTCTCTTGTTTATAATGGGAATACCGTACTGTCGACTTATATCCTCGCCCGTCTTCACCAAATCCTTTGCAAGACGTGTTATTTTTTCATAAATCTTTTCACACGCTTTTTCTGCACTGCTGTCAATACAGTCAAGAAGCGAAATTCCCATGGTGATTGTTCGTATATCAAGATGCTCATCATCAATCATCTTGATTGTTTCCATAATCTCTCTTGTATTTATCATTTTGTCAACCTCGCATTATATTCTGTGCATTGAATTGAAAATATCTTCGTGCTGCATTCTTATATCAACACCAATTTCCTTGCCGATTCCGTCAAGCTCGTTCATAACAGTATTATATTCTGCTGAATCGTCCTTAAATTCAACAAGCATAACCATTGTAAAAATATTCTGCATAATGGTCTGGTTAATATCCAAAATATTGACTCCATGATTAAAAAGACAACCGCTCACCTTTGCAATAATACCTGTACGGTCAATACCCATAACCGAAACAACCGCTTTCATTTGTAGACACTCCTTCAAAGTTAATAGATTTTAGCAAACATATGTTTAATTATACATCGCCGAATCACTTCCGTCAAGTACAAAATGCTTTCAAAACGTTTTTTATGTATACTTTTGTTCCTTGCAGATTATACCAATCCCATACACCATTCAACGCCAATCGCCACAATCACCACAAGGGCAGAAATTATAAAACCGTGAATCATTGGGCTTATGCCTGACTTACGCATATCCTTGAAGCTGGTGTTCAAGCCGATTGCTCCAAGAGCTGCAACCATCAAAAACTTGCTTACGGCCTTTGCAATTCCCGAAACATCTGCCGAAATAAAGCCCATACTGTTGACTGCAGCCAATGCCAGAAATCCAAGAATAAACCATGGAAAGAGCTTGGTTATCCTTACTTTTTTGTACTCAGTGTTCAGGCTTTCTTTTCGTTTGAGTCTCAGGTTCACAAGTGAAAAAACAAGAACTGTTGGAATTATGGATAAGGTTCGGGTGAGCTTAACCATTGTGGCAAAATCCCCGGCGCCTTCGCTGAACGCATATCCTGCCGCCACCACGCTTGAAGTATCATTCACCGCTGTTCCTGCCCATAATCCGTAAGCCATATCATCAAGACCCAACATTTTTCCCATAACGGGAAACAGCACAATCATTGCCATATCAAACAAAAAAGTCGCTGACATGGCATATGCAATGTCCGAATCATCTGCATCAATAACAGGTGCAATTGCCGCAATGGCAGAGCCTCCGCAAATTCCTGTTCCTGCCGAAATCAGATTTGACAGCTTCCAGTTCAGTTTAAGGGCTTTGCCTATAAAATATCCTCCACCAAAGCAAGTGAGCAAGTTGAAAACCATTACAACCAGAGAAAGTCTTCCAACCGAGAAAATCACCCTTACACTAAGTGATGCTCCAAGAAGAATGATTGCAAATTTCAATACCTTTTTTGATGTAAATTTAATGCCTGCCTTCAAAAAATCCGGTTTCCAGAAATGATTTATTATCATTCCCAAAAAGAGCGCAATAACCGATGCGCCAATGATATGTACCGGCAACAAACTCTCTATCAACCTTGCAATTGCCGCAATTATCAACGAAGCTCCCAAGCCGGGAATTACCTTTGCTGTATTTTTCAGAATTTTCATTTGTTTACCTCCAAAAGATGCTTTTTTAAACACGTAATCTCACTCTAAACTTTTGTTCATTAATATTGCAAACATACGGACAAACCCGCCATTTTCTGGCGGGTTTGCTCATAATCTCTGCGTTTAAAAATTCTGAATCGGGAATTAATACATTCCACCCATACCTGCGCCGGCACCTGCCATTGCTGCAGCTTCAGCAGCCGCTGCCTGAGG
>JAFSDN010000006.1 GCA_017436245.1 Clostridia bacterium | reverse complement strand
TTTGAAAACGATCCCTTTGCAAAGCTCGACCAGACAGGTGTTGGTCAGCTTATGGAAATGGCTGTTGAAAAGGGTACAAAGGTTAGACCCGAAATTCACTGCGGTATCTGCGGTGAGCACGGCGGCGACCCCGTATCTGTTGAATTCTGCCACAAGATTGGTCTTGACTATGTTTCATGTTCACCTTTCCGTGTTCCGATTGCACGTTTGGCAGCGGCTCAGGCAGCTATCAAAGATATGAAATAATAACTCTACGTTATTTAAGAGGAGTATCATTTGATGCTCCTCTTTTTTATTGCTGCCTTTCGCATGATGGTTAAAACGCAAGCGTTTTGTCCCAATCCCAAAATGCTCTCGCATTTTGCAATCCTGCGCTTCGTCGCAACTCGCCTATTAACTCCGTTTGCTTATGCAAACAATCGTTTTTTCGACGGTTGCTCCTCTTCCCAAAAAATTTCGGCATAACCTCATTTTTCGGGAGCCCTAAGAGCACCGGCACCTTTTTTACGCTCCGGCAGGCAGCTATCAAAGATATGAAATAATATCATTTTCTGATAATTTAAGAGGATTACTGAAAAGTAGTCCTCTTATTTAATTTCGTATTTGGTAATTGTTTTCTCTCCCTCTGTCAGCAATGCTGACAGCTCCCTCGTCAGAGGGAGCCGAGAATTATGTAGCTTTCTTGCCTCCCTCTGACGAGGGAGGTGGATTTTGCGGAGCAAAAGACGGAGGGAGAGAATCGTTTGCTAAAACACCTTTTTAAACTGAAAGCTACCTCTCGCATTTTGCAATCCTACGCTTGCAAAAGAATCTCTCCCTCCTGCTCATTACAAGAAATATTTCTCTATTGTCTTTTCCGGTGAAGTGTGTTAAAATATATTCAACAAAATTCGACAAACTGAGAGGAGTGGCAATATGAAAAAAACAGTTGCTTTTTTATTGGTAATACTTTTGTTTTTCCTTTTTGGCTGTTTCAACAAAATTCAAAAACAGCCTCACTCCTCACGTCAAAACGCTGAATCGCCAACTTCCGATTCCCTGCTGAATGAGTATCTGCGCAATCTCAGCGAATACGAAGGCACTGTTCGTGAATACGGAAAAGCGGCAAGCTATATACATATGGACGAAAAATTTGTAATCGGTATAATATATCCCAAAACAGACCTGAACAGTCTGAATACCGCCATAGACCGCTGGGTTAATGAAACCGTTGCCATGTACAAGGCAGAAACCGACACCGCAAAATCCCTTGCAACGCCTGCCGAACTCACCGTATCCTATGAAAGCTATTTAATAAACAACAAAGAAACCGGAATACGGATGAAAGGCACCTTTGCCTCACTACATCTTGCACATCCCGTAAGTATCATAAAAACCTTTAATGCAGACATCGCCTCAGACAGTTTGCTGAAGCTTGAACAAATTATCGGCAATGACAATCTTGAAAGCTTCAGAACTCTTGTTGCAGATACAGCAGGCGTGGAGCAACAGGCCATTGACAGCGAATTTCTTGACAACTGGCTTCTTACCGGTACAGGAATGGAAATTTCATTACCTCAGGGCAAATATACCGCCTCATACGAAGGCACAAAAACAATTACCTTTGATTATGCCGAACTTAATTCACATTTTAATCTGTCGCTGAACGGAGTATCCCACGAAGATTCCCCTGATAATCAAACACCCGACCAAAATTCAACGCCTCCGCAAAATCAGTCTTCTCAGCAAACCGTTGACCCAAACAAGCCCATTCTGGCTCTAACCTTTGACGATGGCCCCAGTGTACACACCGAGCGTCTGCTTGACATCTTTCAGGGGCATGGCGGAAAAGCCACATTTTTTGTACTTGGAAGCCTCATCGAGGGCAGAGAAGGTACACTCCAAAGAATCGCAAACGAAGGTCACGAAATTGGTAATCACAGCTGGAATCACCGTCAATTAACAACTCTGAGTCACAACGAGATTACAGACCAGATTATGATGACAAACGCAAAAATTTACGATGTGACGGGCATCGAATGTGGAATTGTGCGGCCTCCGTACGGTTCATTCGACGAAACAGTACAGTTGGTTGGTCAGGAGCTTGGCATTGCTTTTGTCAACTGGTCGGTTGACACTCTTGACTGGGAAAGCAAAGATGCCGAAGCAGTTCACACCGAAATCATTTCAAACGCCAAAAACGGTGCAATTATCCTTTGCCACGACCTTCACGAAACAACCGTTGATGCAATGGAAACCGTGATTCCGCAGCTTTTGGCAGAGGGCTATCAGCTTGTAACAGTTTCGGAACTGATGTCCTTCTCACACAGCACCCTGGAACCGGGAAAAATGTATTACTGTCAATAAAACAAAGGAGCTGTCGCAAATGCAGCTCCTTTGGAATGGATGCAAAATAGTGCAGATTGAACAAACTGAGTCCCGAAGCTGTATACGGATACTGCGAGAGGCTAAGTTTGTCTAAAACACTTTGCGTGGTCTGTGCCATTTTGCTACATCTCTTATTTAATTTATTTTAACCTCAATTTCCTTATCTGCAACAATCTTCACACTAAATCCACCGGCATTATATGCTTCCTCCGAAATTTCAAACACCTGGGCATCCTTCACCTTTATTCCGGGGTTCAAGTCGCTCAAAACTTTTCTGTCAAGCTTTATTTCAGTAGCATAACTCGCCGTAGCATCCAAATCGGCATCATATTTTGTACCGTTTTTGTCAACAAGCCTTGCCGACGGACATGAGAATGCTGCCACAGGTGAATCGCTTATATTTTTATACTCCCATTCCAGAACAACAAAAATTCCTCCTTCAGATGGTTCTGTGTTAAAATAGGCACCGCCTACTTTTTTTGATGTTTTCACATCCGTAACAACAATTTCAAATTTTTCGGTATTGATAATATCCTTTACTGCATATTGAGCTTCTGTTTTCTTTTCACCTGTTTTGACAGGCTCCTCACCACCGCCTGCAAAAGCTCCGATAATCACAACAGCCACAATTGCCCATACCCACCATTTTTTATAAATAGGCTTTTTGTTCTTTGCACCGCATTTGGGACAGGTTTTGGCATTTGCTGCCATATCTTCATTACAAACCTTGCACTTAATCATTCTGCTCATTTTTCATCCTCCTGATATGTATAAATATCTTTTGCCTTTACATTATATGACATTGCGTCATAATTGTCAAGGCAAAAATATGACATAATGTCATTAGGTGATATTAATGAAAACGAATTTAAAACTATTACGAAAGAATAAAGGATATACTCAAATAGCTGTACAGATGAAAACCGGTATAGAGCAGGCATTGATTTCCAAATACGAAAACGGAGAGCGTGTTCCACCAACCGAAACTCTGCTCCAGCTTGCTGATTTTTATGATGTGAGTATTGACTATATACTATGCCGGACAAACAATCCTGAAATTAACAAATAGTTTTTGCTTAACCCCACAGAAAAACCCTGCTTCGCAAATTGCAAAACAGGGTTAGACTTGTTTATTTTATCCTAATTTTGTAGTTTCTTTTTTCTATACTCCCGTGGGGTACAGCCTTCATATTTACGAAAGGCATTCAAAAATCCTCGTTCCGAAGTATACCCTGTTTTTCGGCTTATTTCAGTAATCGACAAATTGGTTTCGCCGAGCATTTTCTTTGCGTTCCGCATTTTCAGCTCCAGCTTCAGTTCATTAAAACTTTTACCATATGCGGCAGAAATAATTCTTGTAACATTTTGAGGCGAAAGAAAGAGCTTTTCGCTCAAAAATTCAAGACTGATGTCATTCATATAATACAAGTCAAGTATTCTGTCTATTGCGTACTTATACACCCAATAACCCCCCTGTCTGCCGATGCCATTATTCTCAGCAACAGTATCTCCGCACAATTTGTCATAAAGGGCAAACAGCAGCTTTGTCACATCTGCTTTAACTCTCCACTTGCTTGCAAAACACTCACAGTTATGCCCCGAAATATTTCTAATTATAGTGCATATATCCTCACAGTCCTCAAATTTTTGTATACCCGCTCCGCCAAATGCCGATTCCATCCTATCAAAAAGTCTTTCTGTATCAGCCGACTTCACTTTACAAAAAGTAAAAAACACACTTTCCTTCACGGCATCATCCGAAAAATCTGTGCTGTGATACATATTTGGAGGGATTATAAGCACCTGATTTTTTTTGAGTTTCAGACTGTTCTGCTCACTATTCAAGGTAAGACTCCCCTCTCTCAGGACAAATAATTCCCAAAACGAATGCATATGAACATCGGTCTGCTCCGCAATGGCTGTTCTTTCGTCGGTTATGAACACGATTTTCAAATCCGAACATTCAACCTCTATGGAATTATAAACAAAATCCTTCCCCTGCATTTTTTCACCTCAAAACAGCTTTTATATTAACAATATTTTACCACGCAGTCCAACCGCCGTCAACCGTAACATTGCTGCCCGTCATAAACGATGAAGCGTCAGATGCAAGAAGAACAATTGCACCCTTGATTTCTCCTCTTTGCCCAACCCTTTTGAGCATGGTTTTGTCCGCAAGCTTCTGTGCAAATTCAGCATTTGCAAGAGTCTTTTCGTTAGGAAATGGTCCAGGTGTGATTGCATTGACACGTATTCCGAGCTTTGCCAGATGTGCACCTGCATATCTTGTCAGTTGCAGAACACCTGCTTTTGAAACACCGTAGGTCACGGGACTGTTGTTTCCTGTGTCACCATAAATTGAGGGATCAGGGGAAACCACACCATACATTGATGCAATATTGATTATACTTCCGCCCTTTTCTTTCATCAACGGGATTGCCGCTCTGATGCTTCTGAATGTCAACCCAAGATTCCCTTCCATTCCCATTTCCCATGCTTCATCATCAAAATTCTCTATTTCCAGATTTAATCCTTTGCCGCCACTTCCGCCGCCATATGCCGCATTGTTTATAAGAACATCAATTCTGCCGTATTCTTTGGCAATTCTTTCAAAAACAGCACTATGTTGAGCCGAATCGGAAAAATCTGCTGAAATATGTATAACATTTGCTCTTGTTTCATTATCCGACTGCTCATCCTGCAAATGAACAGAAAATACCGTTGCACCAAAGTCCGCAAGAGCATCAACCTCGGCTGTGCCAAGATTTCCCGAACCGCCCATAACAAGAACAACCTTACCGCTTAAATCAAATATATTATTCATAAAATAACCATTCCTTTCTTTGTACTAAAAACACAAGTCTAAAAAAAATTGTTCAGATTGCCGCTTTGCAGCGAGCGATGCCGTGCTATGTGCACTGCGCCGAGCAAAAAGTGGTGAGATGGACAAGATTTTTTCAGACTTCTTTCCCTTATTTAAAATAATTTATAGTTTTTCTCAATATTTCTGCCTGCTGTTCTGCCTCATTAAGGTCAAAATAATTGGTCTTGAACTGAAGAAGTCTTGGCTGAAGATGCTCTGCCACAGGGCAAATACCGTCATCATAACAAGCCTCCTTATTAAGCAAGCCTTCTCTGCGTAAAAGTGTCATATTTCTGAACATCGGCTCCTGATATGTGAGCTTCCATGCAGCATAAATTCCGTCACCGCCCAGCTCCATATATTTATCTCTGAAAGTTCTCCAGCCAATGCTGTCGTCATTGATTTTTGTCACAAAAGCCCAGAATGAACTTTCATACTCCTCGCCGATTTTCTGAGGCGTCAGGAAGGACGCATCCTTAACAGCATCATCAAAAAGCTCTGCCGATTTCTTTCTCAAATCCACAAGCTCCTCAAGACGTTCAACCTGACCCAAAGCAACCGCACTGCAAACATCACTCAATCGGTAATTCCAGCCAAGAGACCCGTGACGGCAGTAATCTGGATCCTGAATATCTGTTTTGGAAATTTTGCCGATTTTTGACCCAACGCTTGCATAACCAAGACATGAATACTTTCTTATTTTGTCTGCCAGCTCAGGACTCTGGGTTATGAGCATACCACCCTCACCGCAGGTCATATGCTTTGAACTCTGAAAGCTGAAGCTTGCAATGTCACCAAGTGTTCCCACCGTCTTTCCCTTATATTTCCCCAAGAAGCACTGTGCATCGTCCTCAATAACAGCCAGTCCGTGTTTTTTTGCAATCGCATTAATTGCATCAAAGTCGGGCGCAAGTCCAAAAAGGGAAACTACAATTATCGCCTTTGTTCTTGGGGTTATGCACTTTTCGATTGATTCAGCCGAAATTTCAAAGGTTTCGGAGTCAACATCCGCAAAAACAGGTGTTGCGTTTGCGTGAAGAACACCGTAGGTTGTGCTGGACATTGTGAGTGGCGGAACAATAACCTCGTCACCCAAACCAACACCTACTGCTTCAAGGGCAATGTGGAGTGTTGCCGTTCCGTTGCAGAATGCAACCGCATATTTGCTATCAAACTTTTCAGCAAAGGCTTCTTCAAGCCGTCTTGTCATTTTGCTGTTTGCCGATGTGCGAAAATTCATGCTCAGCACTTCTTCAACATACTGTCTTTCTTTTTCACTTATTCTTTCAAACACGTTCATTTATCGTTCTCCTTTTCAAGTTAGTATTTTCATTTTATCATGACAAGTGACCTGTCTTCAAGTGAACAACCAACGCAAAATACAACCTTTAAAGTGTTGTAATTTCCTGTAAAACCAAAAGGATTGAATACTGTTCATCACAGAATTCAATCCTCATCATTTTAATGCTTTTTATCTAAGAACAATAATATATTCCTTGCGGTATATTCATCGGTAAGCAAAGTATCAATCACATTTGTGCGCAAAGCGCCGATAATTGCTTCCGTTTTATCCTTTCCGCTTGCAACAGCAATTGTTTCCCCGGCATTTTTCAGATTATCCTGACCGGCACACAAGGTATTTTCATACAATTCCACAAATTTCCCATCCTCAGTAAAAAAATGAGTTGAAATATCACCAATTGCAGAAACACATTTTTTATTATATCCAAAAATTCTACCAAATGTTTGTAGTATCTCGCTGTTCCCGATTCCGACAGACCTCTTGTTCTTCACGGCGGAAGCGGAACACCCGACGACCAGATGCAGAATGCAATTCATCACGGTATCACAAAAATAAATATTTATTCCGATGTACTTTATGCGCTCAATCAGGGACTTAAAAACACATTAAACAGCATGACCAATCCTTCAACATGGCCATTCATAGTGTACGAAGATGCCATGAAGATGATGAAAGAGGTTATCCGTGAAAAACTCAGAACATTTGGTAGTGCAGGAAGGATTTAAGGTGATTAAAATGAAAACAAGAGCAGCTCGTTTATACGGAGCAAATGATGTAAGATTGGAAGAATTTGAGCTTCGCCCCATAACATCAGGTGAGCTTTTGATTAAGATTATTTCAGACAGCGTATGTATGTCAACACACAAAACGATTATTCAGGGTGCCAAGCATCTTCGTGTTCCCGAAAACGTTTCCGAGCATCCTGTGTAATCAGAGGCTACAAAGCAAGTTTTCATCTTGACGAAAACTACAATCATGTTATCGGCATCAAAGAAGGCGGAAAGGTTGCCATTCTTGCAGGATGCGGCCCCATGGGGCTTGTTGCCATTGATATTGCCCTTCACGGAAAACGCAAGCCCTCAATGGTTGTGGTAACCGATGTTGATGAAGCAAGGCTCAAACGGGCAGCATCCATCTTTTCTGCCGAAAAAGCGGCAAAAGACGGAATAAAACTGATTTTTGCAAACACCTCTGACACGGATGAACTCCTTAAGTTATCCGACGGCACAGGCTTTGACGACGTTTTTGTGTATGCACCCGTTCCGGCAGTTGTTGAACTGGGCGATTCCATTTTGGGCTTCGACGGTTCTCTCAACTTCTTTGCAGGGCCCCTTGATAAAAAATTCAGTGCCAATTTCAATTTTTATAACGTACACTATGCCCAGCATCACGTAACCGGCACAAGCGGCAGTACCCCTGAGGATATGAGGGACATCGTGGAGTTGATTGGTGAAAACCGCCTTGACCCGTCTGTTATGATAACTCATATCGGCGGCATTGATGCGGCAATTGACACAACAGTAAATCTCCCCAATATCCCGGGCGGAAAGAAACTGATTTACACACATATCGAACTTCCGCTCACAACCCTTACGGAATTTGAAAAGCTTGGCGAAACAGATTCACGATTCAAAGCTCTTGACAACATTGTAAAAGCCAACAACGGGCTGTGGTGTACAGAAGCAGAAAAATATCTTTTGGATAACTTTTCATAAACTGTTGATGTCAAAACTTATTATGGATAAAATTTACAGGGGCGGATTCACATCCGCCCCTGATTAAAACTCTTAACCCACGTTACCAAAGAATTATGATAGATATTTTCCGCAACATCCTTTTTCATCTGCTCGGTAACAGGCCCATTACGTCTCATTCTCTCAAGTATTGCCTCCTGAAGCTCTTCCACCGTCATTTCTTCAAAGGTCTTGTTTGGTCTCAACCCACACTGTTCCCCGTCAGGCTTCTCCGCTACTTCAACCTCTGCAAAGTCAGCTTCCTTCTCGCAAACCGATACAGCTTCCGGCTCTTTGTTCATACCAAGATTAATTGGCAACACCGGTTTATCCATCTGACATACAGGCAACCAGATTTCCCCAGAATTCGCCTTTACATTCACAGATATACACCCATCCTTCACAGGTGCTTTCTCGCCAGAAAGTCCGCCAACATATTCCTCCGCATTTTGAGCCGGCATGTTCATCATAAAATCATTTTCGCTATTATTCACAGTTACAATCACAGACACACCGTTATAATTCCTTGCAAAAGCATACTGACCGTTTGTTAAAAGCAGTTCTTTATAGTCTCCATATGATAATGCTTTTGTTGTCAGACGGATTTCTCCCAACCCGGAAATCAGATTGGTCAGGTTGCTTTTGGCAGTGGCATCAACATATTGTTCGTATGAAATAGCCGGTCTCAGGGAATCATCAGAGCCACGCTGTTTTTGCCCCTCAATGCCAAACTCCGAGCCGTAGTAAACAGACGGAACACCGGGCAAAGTATACAGCAGAATATGAACCGGAACAAAATGGTTTTTATTTTTTAGCTTTGTGTAAATCCGTTCAACATCGTGATTATCCGCAAAGTTATATAATCTGAGTCCGTCAGATTTGTTTCCTCCCATCTCATACAAACGTTTCACGGTATGAGCAATTTCAAAATAGTTGCAGTCATTATGCCCGGAATACAGTGCCTTATGCAAATGGTAATTTGTAACAGCGTGTAAGGTGTCCTCATTCACCCAACGCATATAGTCACCATGAATAACCTCCCCCATAAGCCAGAAATCAGGTTTTACCTCATTTGCTACCCGACGCAACATCTGCATATAACCAAAATCCAACACATCTGCCGCATCCAGACGAATCCCGTCAATATCGAACTCCTTCACCCAGAAACGAACAACATCACATATATACTCCCGGACCTCACCGTTTTGCTGATTCAGCTTGGCAAGCAGGTCGTATCCGCCCCAGTTATCATACGAAAACCCGTCACCATATTCATTATTGCCGTAAAAATTCACATTGCAATACCAGTCTTTGTATCTTGATGCTTCCCTATTGTGCTTTATGTCCTGAAAAGCAAAAAAATCCCGTCCGGTATGATTGAATACGCCGTCCAGAACAACACGTATTCCCTGTTTATGGCATTCTGCCACAAAGGCTGTCAAATCCGCATTTGTTCCGAGTCTTGTATCCAGCTTTTTGTAATCGGTGGTTTCATAGCCATGCCCCACCGATTCAAAAAGAGGCCCGATATAAAGTGCATTGCATCCAAGATTTTTAATCTGCGAAACAAAAGGAATCAAGGTGTTTAATCTGTGCTCCGGTTCACCATAGATATTGTGTTTTGGTGCTCCTGTCATCCCCAATGGATATATGTGGTAAAACACCGCTTCATCATACCATGCCATATACATTTCTCCGTTTCATATCTGATTTTTTCTGCACTACCCACCAATTTTCAATTCAGCAGGCTCATATTCACGGAGCTTTGCCAGAAAGCCCTTTTCCCACAGCTTATCTTCAATATTCTTCAGGGTTTCAAAGCTGTCTGCCGAAACCGTGTGATAATGATACCCCGATGTGACATTTTTGAGCAAGCTCGACTTTCCCGTGGCAATGCTATCCAGAAATTTCTCAACATCCTTCCTGGTTCTTATGTTCATGGGTGCAGTAACCTTGTTGTATGCTTTGTGATAGACAAAAACATCTTCAACAGCACCGCCCATATCCACAATCAGATTCAGCTCCTTTTCCACATCCTCGTCGGAGTGAAAAATTTTGAACACCCTTGACGGTCTGCCTTTGTTTTCAAGAACATAGCCTCTGGCATATGCCAGAATTTTGGCGCCCTCATCCCTGAGCCGTGCAATATCCTTGACAATAATCTGACGGCTCACGCCAAACTCGCCCGAAAGGCTTCCTGCCGAAACAGGCTTTTCAGCCATTGCCAGTCTGCTTAAAATTTCCTCTCGTCTGATTTCACCTTTCATAACCGCCTCCACTTAAACCGCATGCAGATTTTTCAGCGAAAGATCAAGAATGGGTGCAGAATGTGTCAGTGCTCCGCTTGAAATATAATCAACACCAAGGTCTGTGAGAATTGCAATATTCTCCTTTGTAACATTACCCGAAACCTCAACTGCGGCTCTGCCATCAATATATTCCATGGCAGTTTTAATCTCGTCATGGGTCATGTTGTCAAGCATAATAATATCCGCCTTTGCCTCAACAGCTTCCCTGACCATATCCATGTTTTCAACCTCAACCTCAATTTTAAGAACAAAAGGAACATGGTCTCTTGCCATTTCAACAGCCTTCTTAATGCCCCCTGCAGCGCCAATGTGGTTATCCTTCAGCATAACAGCATCCGAAAGATTGTATCTGTGATTGCTTCCACCACCGCACCGCACAGCATATTTTTCAAAAATACGGTTGTTGGGAGTTGTTTTTCTTGTGTCCAGAAGAGTTGTTTTTGTCCCTTCAAGGAGCTTTGCCATGGAACGTGTGTAGGTTGCAATACCGCTCATGCGCTGAAGATAGTTAAGAGCCGTGCGTTCCCCCGAAAGAAGAACCCTGATGTCTCCTCTGACTTTTGCAATAAGATCGCCTTTTTTCACGGAATCACCATCTTTTGCAAAATAAGTGAACTCAGTCTTTTCGTCAAGAATGGAAAAAACCCTTTCAAAAACCTGCAAACCGCACACAACGCCGTCTTCCTTGCAAATCAGGTCAACTTCGCCCAGGGTTTCCTCCAGCATAACGCTGTTGGTTGAAACATCCTCGCTTGTTATATCCTCGTTCAGCGCCCCCATAATAAGTGGGTCAACCTTTAATTTAAGTGTTGCCTTATCAAACATTTTTCATATCCTCTCTTTCACCTTTTTTTATTTCATCAAGTACAATTTTCCGATATTCCTTTTTCAACGCCTCTCGGTCATCATAAACCGAAAGGTCAACTTTCGGGAGTTCACACACCGTTCTTGGCTTTTTTGTCATATCCGCCGCCGCACGTTTGGCAAAAACCAGACTTTCAAGAAGTGAGTTGCTTGCAAGCCTGTTTCGCCCGTGAACACCGTTGCAGGCAGTTTCGCCGATTGCATACAAGCCCGCCATTGAAGTCTTACTTTCATAATCAACCTTGATTCCGCCCATAAAATAATGTTGGGCAGGAACAACAGGGATACATTCCTTGGTTACATCATAATTCTTTTCCTTACAATGCTGAACAATGTTGGGGAAGTGCTCCAAAAGCTCATCTTCGGGAATGGTTCGCAAATCCTCCCACACAAATTCCGCTCCGTCCTTTTCCATCTGCTTTTCAATGGCATTGGTCACAACATCTCTGGGCAACAGCTCATTAACAAATTGCTCCATATCCTTGTTGTAGAGCTTTGCTCCTTCGCCTCTGACCGATTCCGAAATAAGAAAGCTTCTGTCCTCTTTCTCTTCTGAATAAAATGTGGTTGGATGAATCTGAATATAATTCATGTTTTTCAGCTCAACCCCATGCTTTGCAGAAATGGCAAGAGCATCGCCCGTCAGATGCCGGAAGTTTGTGGAATGCTTGTAAAGTCCTCCAAGACCGCCGCAGGCAAGAACCGTATACTCCGCTCCGATAAGGTGAGTTTTGCCATCGCTCAATTCCACAACTGCCCCCACACATTCGCCGTCTTTTTCAACAATATCAAGCAAGGTGGTATGTTCAAGAATGGATATATTCTCACGTTCCTTAACTCTTGCCATTAGCTTTGATGTGATTTCTTTTCCTGTTATGTCCTTATGGAACAAAATACGGCTTCTTGAATGTGCCCCTTCCTTTGTATAATTAAAAGAGCCATCCTCATTTCTCGAAAAATCAACGCCGTAATCCACCAAATCCTCAATCACATCCCGGGACGAGTTTATCATAATGGAAACACTTTCCTTGTCGTTTTCATAATGCCCCGCCTTCATTGTATCCTCAAAAAATGATTCAAAATCATCCTCATCCCTGAGCACACAAATTCCCCCCTGAGCAAGGTATGAATCGCTGCTCTTGCTGTCAGACTTGGTAATTATCAAAACTTTTTTATCCTTGGGCAAATGCAGAGCACAGTAAAGCCCTGAACATCCGCTGCCCACAATAAGTATATCTGTAGTCATACAACCTCCGTATTTTTATGTAATGCCTTTATCCTGTTTAGTATATTTCAAGCCTTGCTTGAAATCATTATACCACAAAAGTTTACACATTTCAAGACAGGTGTAAACTTTTGTGTAAACTTTATTGACATTTTGTCGGTTTTAATATATACTACTATTGTTGCGGAGGTTTTTTTATGTTTAACACCAAAGATTTGCAAAATGAAATTATAAAACTGAAAAAAGAAAATGACATATGTGTGCTTGCACATTCATACCAGACACAGGATATACTGGAGGTTGCTGACTTTGTGGGTGATTCCTTTGCCCTCAGCCGACTTGCGTCAACCGCTCCCCAAAAAACACTTCTTATGTGCGGAGTGCGTTTCATGGCAGAAACCGCAAAGATTCTGTCCCCTCAAAAAAAGGTTATACTTTCTCACCCCGATGCGGGTTGCCCCATGGCAGAGCAGCTGACGGTTGAAGAACTGCGCGAGCTGAAAAAGCAATACCCCCAATGTGCTGTTGTGGTCTACATAAATTCAACATCAGAGCTGAAAACCGAGTGCGATGTGTGCGTCACATCCGCATCAGCCCTTGGGGTTGTGAGCAAAATGCCCCAAAAGGATATTCTGTTCATCCCCGATTGCAACCTTGGCTCATGGATAGCAAAACAGCTTCCCGAAAAAAATTTCCATTTCATAAAGGGTGGCTGTCCCGTACATATGCAAATCACTCCTGAGGAGGTTGACATTGCACGTGCAAAGCACCCCAATGCACTTCTTCTTGTTCATCCCGAATGTCTGAAAGCCGTCACCGAAAGGGCTGATTTTGCAGGAAGCACCACCGAAATAATAAACTATGTTGCCAAAAGCGATGCAAAACAGTTCATCATCGGAACGGATAACACCATTGTTCAGCATTTGCAATTTGAGCATCCCCAAAAGGAATTTTATCCGCTCTCAAAGGGATGCATTTGCAAGGATATGCGCCTCACAACATTGGTTGACGTGCTGAACTGCATAAAGGGAACTGCAGGAGAAGAAATACTCATCCCCGATGAGACAATAAAAAAAGCCCGCATCTGCATCGACAGAATGTTGGGCTGACGGAACTATTCATCACGAATTGTCCCTTTTTCAATATTTTGTTCCACAAGGATTTTCATAAACTCCCACAACTCTGCGGAGCCCGTGGGGGTTTTTTCATTCCGCTTGTAAATCTGCGACTTTGCAACATTATGCCTTTTCCAGTCTGCACCGTTATTTTTGTCGTTCAGCATCATTGGCTGAAGATTATCCATAACCCTTGCAAAGCGTGCTTCGGGGGTTCTACATTCCTCAAACTCATTAAAAAGCAAAATCATTTCCTGCTTCTGGTCTTGGGGAAGAATACCAAAAATCCGTTCTGCCGCAGCCTGCTCACGCTCCTTCTGGGTCGAAAGAGCATTGTTGTCATATGCATAGGTATCCCCTGCATCAATCTCCACCACATCGTGAATAAGTGCCATAAGCATCGCCTTTGCAACATCAAATTCCTCATTGGCATACTCACGCAAAAGATAAATCATCACAGCAATGTGCCACGAATGTTCTGCATCGTTTTCGCATCTTTCGCTGTCAACATGGGTTTGGCGAAAAATATTTTTTTCCTTGTTTACTTCCAAAGCAAATTCAAGCTGTTTTTCCAGTCGTTTGTTTTCCATTCCGGGGTTCACCTCACGTTTATTTTACCACAAAAAAAATCTCAAATCAACCTTTGTTTTGTATTGACATTGGAATATTAAAGGAGTATACTGATTCTGAAATTATATTCCGAGGTGATTTTATATGCAGAACTTTTTTGATTATTTTGAAATTACATATTCTCCCCGGCTGGACGTGCATTATAATTCAGCCGTTGAAAATCTGCAAAGCAAGGGCAACGAAATCCTCGACTTTGAAAAGCTGAATATATATACATATATGAAAGACGACCTTGCAAAAATCCGTGACGAAATTGCTCAGGATGAACGAAATCTTCTCTATTGCTATTTTCTGAACTCTGTTCTCAAAACAGACGATATGAAGCTGATTGAGGCGGCAGGCTCGCCAAAAGCCTCGGCAAAAAGCGAAATTTTTGACTGTCTGCCCTTATTTTCTCTCCTTTACGAAATTCCGTCCATGCGCAGGGGTCTTGAAGAAAAAGGCATCCCCAAGGACATAATTGATGCAACCTGCAATATGTTTGAAAATCAGGTTCAGGATCACATCAACCTCTACGGACGCTATGGCGTATCAACCTACGTTCTGTGGCTTTGGTTATTCACCAGAAACCGAATTATTCGTGTGGGGCGCTTCAACATTGAAATCACAACCTTCAAGGAAAACTGTGCATATCTTGAAAGCAACAAGCTTTCGGTTATTTCTGCCGGCACTGACGCACAACCGCCGTTGGGTTCGGAAATAATTGCAAAGGAGGGCGACCGGATAATCAGCGTTCATATTCCCGCAGGGGGCAGTCTTGATTTTGACATGAACACCGCCGATTTGAAGCGTGCCGCCGAAGTTGTCACAAAACACTTTGGCGAATTCAAGCTGTTTTATTGCAGCAGTTGGCTTCTTGAACCCAACATCGAAAAAATAATGGGCAAGGAAACAAATCTGACACGCTTTGCAAACAGATTCACCCGTTATTACACCTCAGATAATTCCAAAGATGTTTTTCACTATCTGTACCTCACTCCCGATACCGAAAATATTGCTATTCTTCCCGAAGACACATCAATGCGAAGACTAATAAAAAACCATCTTCTGTCAGGAGGAAAAATTCTGAGCCATAAAGGCATTTTCCTAAAAACAGACTTGCATTAAATAGCCAACAAGGACCTGCTGCATCAAGTCATACCACCGACGCAGCAGGTCCACATTTTTTCTGTCAGACTAAAGCTCATCCTTATTGAACAAAAGTGGCAGTTTTACCTTGCTGTATTCTTCCTTTATTTTTTTGTCCTTAACCACCAAATCCGAAAGATATATACATTCCTCAAACATACCGTTCATTGTTGTTGCGGGAGATGTGCTGAAACCACTGATGTCAAGACGCTTCAGGGATGAACACTTTTTAAACATCTCGTTCATTGACACAACCTTTGATGTGTCAAAATTGCTCAGGTTCAATCCCGTAAGTGTTCTGCAATCCCAGAACATATCTGTCATATCCATTACGTTTTTTGTGTCAAACATACTCAAATCAAGGCTTTCCAGTTTGCGGCAGGAATCAAACATATGAGCCATTCCAATTACTTTGTCCGTCCTGAACGAATCCGAAAACTCAATTTTTTTCAAAAGGAAGCAGTTCTCAAACATACTGCTCATATCCTGTGCATTATCCGTGTGGTATGCTGTTCCAAACTTGATTTCGGTCAGGTTTGTGTAATTGTAGAACAACGCCTTTGCCGAGGCCTTTCCGTTTACTCCGCCCTTTGCCCCAACAAACAGCTTTTTGCCCACAACCCATGCCATAACCGACTTATTCTTAGCTTCCGAAACATCCCATGCATCCGCTCCCATTTTGTCCAGAGAGTCACAAAACTCAACGGATGTTATGTCAGCTTTGTTATATTTCGTACTACCAAAAACGCTCTTTTCAGTTTCATCTCTCTGCCAGCCCTTCATCACATTCTTCTTCCATGCATCGGGCGATATCTGAACCGCTGTTTTGGCTTCCGATTCCCCATTTTCAGTCTCAGATGTCGTTGAATCGGTTGTTTCCGTACCCGCATCGGGTTCCGGCTGAATTTGAACATCATCCGACTTAAAAACAAAGAAATACAGCAAAACAGCTATCACCGCACAAAGAACTATTGCAATTGCCGCAACTGTCAGCTTTTTTTTGCCTGATACCGCCTTCTTCGCACCCTTTTCATTTGCAGAACGACGAATAATGGGCTTGATTTTCACAATACCCTCAGTTTCAAGTTCTGCAATCAGTTCATAAATATCCGCAAATCTGTCACGGGCATTAACCGCCGTCATTCTTCTTATAATCTTTGCAACACCGGCAGACAGCAACGATTCATCAATGTCAGCATCCGCCACCGTATCATTTGATGCTCTCAGTATTGCAGGAGCAAGCAGCTTGCCCGTGAGCATATAATACCAGACAACCCCCAGGGAATAAATATCAGCCTGTGGGCCAATGGTCTTATTGCTCATAATCTGCTCAATGGGAGCAAAATTGTTTGAACGGCTGATTGCCTGCTCAGAACTGTAATCAACGCAGGCAAAAGCCCCGTGATGATAACCCGTAAGCCGAATCCTTCCGCCGCAAAGGATAATATTTTCGGGACGTATATTCCCATGCACAGCACCGCTTAAATGTATTTCCATCAATGCTTTAATCGTGCTTTCAACCACAGAATTTGCCTGACTTACCGAAAGTGTTCCGCCATTTTTCCTGATTTCTTCGGAAAGCAAAACCGCATCCGAAGGATATTCTGAAACCGCATACAAGGTATTGTTTTCTTCAAACATCTCCCGAATTTTCAGACCAAAGGCACAGTCATTGAAACTCTGAGCCGTATGCACCGAAGTATAAAAATTCTGAAAAATGGTTTTCAGCTCATTTTTTTCGTTCCCCGAAGCCAAATCAACAGCCAGCTTTTTATCTGTTCTTTTGCAGGAATCTCCCTTGGGAAAAAGCTCTCTCACAAACACCGACTCGTCTTTTGCGGTGTCGTATGCAGTATAAAAATAATAGCTGTTGTCATAATACAAACATTTGCCAACAATATATCTGCCCTTCAGAACCGTTTCAAGGGGAAGCGCCCCTTCTATTCTCTCAACGCCCGTGTGCCGACATTCTTCACACACATTCTGCCCGTCAGGAATCTGTTTCAGACAGACGGCACAAAGATTCTTTCCGTTCATTATCATTTTGTATCCTCCTTAAACCCAACGCAAAACATATTGGACCTTTGCGCAAGGTAAAACCTCTGATTATTTTCAAGCACCTTGATTTTTCCCGGATATATCTGTTCGCCGTTTTCAGCAAAAGTTCCAAAGGACGAACCCATATCCTCCAGCAAAAATACCCCTGTTTGTTCATTATATCGCACATTGCAGTGTATACGGCTTATCCCCGGCGCATCCGCAGGAAAAACCACCTTGCACACACGTTGGTCTCTGCCCAGAACAGCTCCGCCCTTTTCAATTTCACAGCATAAAGCCTTTTGGGGTCCGCTGACGTCAAACAAACAAGGCACAG
>JAFSDN010000044.1 GCA_017436245.1 Clostridia bacterium | reverse complement strand
AATGTGAAAAAGTATCAGTCTGACCCTGCTGAATATCACCGTTCACTCACAATGATTGAATTGGGTGTTTACAGCGATTCAACAGCGGCACAGCAGACTTGTTCATTCACTACAGACGATAGAATGCACCTCATAAGCTACGGTATGCCTGCAAAGGCAAGTAGAGCTGACACTAAGGATGAAAATTTTGATAACCCTACCGGAGCTACAGATGGTGATATGACAACAGAATGGGCAGCATATGGCGGTGCAACAGGTGATGTGTATTATATGATAGATTTGGGCAGTGCTCAGAAAATTGACTACGTAACTGCAATGAGCAGTGATGGTTACAATAGTAATAATGTGAACCGCAATGCAGAAATCTTTGTTTCAAACACAGATGAGTTTTCAACCGATAATGCTGTGATTATGTTCACAGAGGATTCAAACGGAATGCAGCCTCAGAAGAAAATGAGAATCTATGCCGCAACAGAGGCTATGGAGGGCAACAAATACCGTTATGTTGGTGTTCGTATTCCCGATATGAGACCTGCGGGCGGAACATGGGCGAGATCATCTCTTGCTATGCTTGATGTATACACAAGGGAAGCAAGCTTTGATGAAATATTCACGGATGTGACCTTTGAACAGGATGCAAATGTTGCAACAAAGTTCAGTGTGAAGGCAGATAAGCTCCTTTCGGTAACAGGCAGAGAATATAAGTTTATTGCGGCGGCTTATGACGACAATGACAAGCTTCTTGGAGTAAAGACAGCGGCAATTGCACCACAAAAGGGCGTTGGTGCGGCACTTGACACAAGCGTTGATTTTGCAGAAGAAGAATATGCCGACAGCGTTGTTTACGCAAGAACAATGCTCTGGGATATGGAAGGCGATTTGAGGCCCATCGTTGCAAGCGAGATTTGTCCTCCCGTTAGCCTGCTTTCTGCAAACAAGCCTTCATTAGAAGTTAAGTTTGGTGATGGCGATGGATGGAAAGCAAAGCCGGAGGTAAAGAATCAGGGAACAAAGCTTACAGACGGTGACATAGCTACCGAAATCGGTTGGGGCCCTGCAACAATAAACGGACTTGTTTATGTTGACCTTGGCTCTGCAAAGAACTTCAACAAGGTAACAGGTTATGCCAAGTACGAAAGAGGCTCAGCCGGCAGAGAAATATATCTGAGCAATATTAATCCCAACCCCACAGTTGAAGAAGCTATGGCACTCACCGGCAAAACCGATGGTGCAGAAGCATTGGAAGCATATTATAACCTGTTTGTACAGAACAACGAAAATGCTGATATTAAATATGTAGGAAATCTGATTGAAACAAACGGCAACGGAAAAACCGGTGAATTCAGCTTTGATGTTGACGGCTCAGGCGCATACCGTTATGTGGTGGTTAGATACGAAGTTTCAAAGGCTTCAAACTATGTTTGTGAGCTTCGTGCAATCAGAGAAAACTAAAAATGTTGTATTGAGAAAAATTTGAAAACTTGTTATTCCGAGCGATGGGAGGGATCTTGAATAAACGTAAAGTCGAGAGATTCTTCGACTTCGCTCAGAATGACAAAATATAGTAACAGTTCTATCAAAAAAATTACAGGAAGGATGATATATTTGAATAAGAGAATACTCAGCTTGATTTTGACCGTGTTTATTATATTGTCTGTATATGTTCCTGTTGCAGCAAATTCAGAAAGTGTAAATATAGCACAGGGTAAGGCGGCTTTCGCGATTAATTCAGCGTCAGATACCGTGCCCTCGATGGCGGTTGACGGTGACACCGAAACTGCATGGCTTTCAGGAAACGGAGGCGGCTATGCAAGAGAGCTTATGCTGGATTTGGGCAAAGCTCAGACCATAAACGGCATACGGCTTATTCCTGCGGAGGACGGTTCTGCGGAAAATGTTACAATCTATGGTGCAGAAGTCAATGCGTATGAAGGCAAAAGCCAGATTGCGGTGGTTGAAGCACTTGGTGACGGTAATGTGACAGTTGCTGATACCGAAACTGCATACCGCTATCTTGTTTTTGAACGTGCGGCAGAGGAGACCGAAACACCCTTCGGGTTTGCTGAAATAGAAGTATATTCATCAGACGAAGCATCTTTGGATGCCAAAAACGTATCTCTTGTTACAACTTCCGACAAGAGTATACTCATCAGCAGTCTTGCAGATAGTATGGATTATACGAGATATCTTGAAAGCAGAGGCGTAATTGGAGCAAATCTCCTTGATGGAGACAGGAGTACAGCTACGGGAACCACTGCCGCAAAGGTGGCTCCTATCAGAATGATGGTGAACCTTGGCACCCCCACAAAGCTCAGTCATGTGGCTTATCAGTGTGCATCAGAGTCGCAGGATTATTATAACTACTTTAAGATTGTTGCAACCGACAGCTATACCTCGGCAAAAAACATCTATTCGGAAGCGGATTATGATGTTCTTGCCGAAGTGACGGTAACTCCCTTGGACGGTCAGGATAATTCAGGCTTGATTGTTTTTGATGTTCCTGATGAATTCAAGGATAATTTGTATTCATGGGTTGGTATAATAAAGCCTTGTGCATCCCCCGAACAAAAGTACACCCGTCTGTCTGTCAACACATTCCAGGCGTATGCTCCAAAAGCTGCCGGCGAAGAAGGCGGTGAAGGTGGCGAAGGTGAAGGCGGCGGAGAGATTATACCCGATGATGGCTTTGATTTGAGTGAGCTTTCGGATGTTGCAGCAGGCAAGCCTGCTTTTTCAATCAGCTCCGATGAAGGGACAGCTCCGAGACAAGCTCTTGACGGCGATACTGAAACCTATTGGACGGCAAAGAACTTTGAATCCAACTCGGAACAGCTTATTGTTGATTTAGGTAATACATACACGGTAAAGGGAATCGGTATTTTGCCTGCATTTTCGGGTTCTGCTGATAATATGACGGTGTATGGCGTATCGGATGCTCTTTTCAAGGATAAAACCGCAATTCTGAACGTGGAAACAATTGATACCGAAGAGATGTATGTTGAAGAAGCTGCATCGGGCGAGTACAGATACATTATTTTTGAGCGCTCAGCCGATGCGGAGGATGCCGACTTTGCCCTTGCAGAGGTTGCGGTATATGTTCCCAATGCTGAAGCGGAAAATGATGCGACATCAGGCGCTGTGTCCCTTATGACCTTGAACAAGCCTATCTTTATGTCAAACCTTGCAAATTCACATGATAATACAAGTAAGTATAATGAGTCCAAAAAGGCGGGCTTCAATGACGATAACCCCACAACCTCCGCAGGTGATGCAACATCTGAAACAGTGCCTATGCGTATAATTACGGATATGGGAATGGATGTTAAGCTCAGCCATGTTGCGGTTCAGGTGAAGAGCGGCAGTGCTGACTACGGCAATGCATTCAAAATTGTTGCAACCGACAGCTATTCAAGTGCAAAGGATAACTTCAGCGAAGGTCATTATGACGTTATTGCTCAGGTTGACACTCTTAACCGCGACAGCAAGAATGACAGCGGACTTGTGGTTGTTGAAGTTCCTGAGGCATTAAAAGATAACAAATATCGCTATGTGGGCGTAATCAAGCCCCATGCAACAAATCTGACAGGAGCGGCAAACAACTTTAACCGACTTGAAATAAATACCCTGCAGGCATATGCACAAAGCTCTGAGGTGAGTGACTATGTTGCAGAAGCAGGAGGCGACCACATAATATCGGGTATTACGGCTTCGGTAAGCGACAGCGAGCTTGTTATCAATACTGATATATTAAACGGCGAAAATGCTGACAAGCTCATTGGTATTTTTGTACGCAACACAGACGATGGCGTGGAAACCGCATATGCCGAGAGCACGGTGGCTCATGCCGGTGCATTCAACAGTCTCAGAATTTCGGCGGCTGTTGAGGACGGAACAAATGGAGTATGGGAAGCGGCTCTCATCAAGGGCAGAGAAATCATAAAATATTATGAAAATCTGCGCAAGCAAACCGAACGTCCGGCATATGAGGGCGAGAATGAGGGCGCAATTGAATATAATCAGATTGGAACTAGTATCAGTGCAACAGTCAGTGCTGACTGTTCGGTTATGGCAATGGTTATTCTGAAGCCCGGTTCAGATGCAGAAAGCTTTGGTGCAAGTGACATTTTTGCACATATTATTGCCAAGTCACCCAAGAACGACAATTCAGAGTGGAAGTATACTTTTGATTATACAATGCCATCTGATGCGGCGGAAGGCGAATACGGTATTGTTTTTGCAACAGATAACGCAGACTCAGTTCTTTCGGAAAGCAGTTATGTATTTGCAAATACTGATACATCAACTGTAGTTCGCGCCTTTGAGAATGTTTCGGAAGAGAATTTCGCCAGACTGGTTCGGGAAAACAGCGGATTTTTCGGAACAGTTACAGACGAGCTTCTTGCCTCCGATACCATGGCAAAGAGCTTTATGCTGGCAAAGGAAGGCTTTGAAAAAGGCTTGTTTGCTGAAAATATCAAAAACTGGAACAGCGTTGAAGCCATTACAGCAGCGGCAAAGGCTGCAATCGTGATTGATGGTGCATTTTTTGATAATGATGCAGACATAACGCCTTATATCGGTTCAATGCCCAAGGTGTTTACCGACAGCTACGATGAGAATGAATTTTTGGAGATTCTTTCGGCAGTTCAGAAGAATTCTCCTGTTACCGCAAAGGAAATTGCAAATGCTTTGGGACGTGCTTCGGCACTTTGTCTCATTGCAGATGGTAGCATAGAGGACGTTGAAAATGCTCTGAAAAACTTTAGCAAACAGCTTGGAATCAAGGAAAGCACCCTTTCAACAAAGTATTCAATGCTTGATATTGCAAAGAAACTTTCAAATAATATGACAACCGTGAAGTCGGATTATGCAGACGGAATGGATGAGGAAGTATCTGACATTCTGGAAGACCTTAAGAACAAAGACAAAGTTACATCAACGGAAAAAGGTCATTCTTCGGGCGGTGGCGGCGGAGGAATGAGCCTTGGGGGTGCAACTCCCGTTGCTGTTCCACAGCTTACCGATACTGCCGATGTACAAAAGCCTCAGTCGGGATTTTCTGACATCGTTGCATACGGATGGGCAGAGGAGGCAATAACCGACCTCAGCCAAAGAGGAATTATTGCCGGGAAGGGTAACGGCTTCTTTGACCCATCGGGAACTCTCACCCGTGAAGAAACGGTGAAGCTGCTTATTCTGGCTATGGAGCTCACCACCGACGGTCTTGGTGAAAATAACTATTCCGACTGCAGAGTTGGCGAATGGTATTATCCCTTTGTGACGGCGGCAAAGGTTAATGAGCTTGTGTACGGTGTTTCAAAACAGAGCTTTGGCGTTGGAATGAATGTTACCAGACAGGACCTTGCTGTTATGCTCAGCCGTGCCCTTGCAAAGCTGGGAATAGAATATAACGGTGATACATCAGAATTTGCAGATTCGGCAAATATCTCTGACTATGCAAAGTCGGCGGTGAATACCCTGAGCGGACTTGGAATTATCACCGGCTACACAGATGGAAGCTTCAATCCAATGGGCAATGCAACCCGTGCAGAAGCGGCAGTTATATTCCACAGATTTTTAAATATAATCGAGAAGTAGAGAGGAGGACGAAATTTGAAAAGAATAGTTACATTATTATTAAGTCTTACTCTTGTTGTAAGTACATTATTTATTCAACATATTTCTGTTTCGGCAAACGGTGATAATCTTGCAATAGGCAAGCCCGTGACAGCAAGTTCGACCCACCCTTCCTATAAAATGGAGCATATTAACGATGGCAACCTTACGACAAACTGGGTTCGTGACGACCTGGAGGTTGGTGCATATATTCAGGTTGATTTGGGCGAACCGTACAGAATCAGCTCTGTTGTTCTCCACACCCGTCATGATATTGACCATGAAGATTATAGAAGACGTATGGTGTTGGAGTTTGCCAACACGCCCGACTTTTCCGACAAGGTGAGAGTTGATGCCATTGGTGAAACCCCTACGGCGTTTAAAGCACCTGTTGAAATCCCTATTACGCTCAAAACACCTTACCGTTATGTGAGAGCGGTGAAAACTGACGTTTTTATCTTCGTATTGGGTGAAATGGAAATCTACGGTGAGCTTGTTGACCCCGATGCAATTGTTCTTGGTGATGACGTTGCAGGCTCAAAGCAGGAAAGTACAATAACTCTATTATCATATTTTGGATTAATGCAGCCGGTCAGCGAGAGTATTTACGGCGTTGACCACCTTATGACCCGTGCCGAAGCTGCACAGGCGGTTGTTGATGCATTTGGCGGTTCAGCAGGCGGTGAAATGCCTTTTGCGGATGTTCCGAAAAGCCATAAGAATTATGATGGTGTGTGTGCTGCTTATAATTCGGGTTACATTACCGGTGACGGAACAGCATATTTCAAACCCAATGACTATGTAACCAAGCGTGAGATTATGTATATGACCCTTCGTGCAATTGGTTACAGCGATGTTATAAACATATTCACCAGAATGAATATGAACGCAAGACTTTTGAAACTTGTTGAGGATATGGATTTGTTCAAGGATGTTTCAATGGAATCATACGACGAACCCATAAGCCGTGGCGACGTTGCAACAGTATTTTATAATGCACTTCTTGCGCCTGAATACAGAGTGTCGGTAATTGAGCCGGATATGGTGCATTATGAAAAGGGCGAGGACTTGCTCAGAAGCCGTTATAACGTGGTTCTGACCGAAGGTATAGTTGAGGAAAACGGAATCAGCACTCTGGATGGAAATGAAAAAAATCATGACAGCAATGCTGTGATTGGTGGTAAATACTTTACGGACTCAAAGGGTGTTTTGGATGCATACCTTGGAAAGTCGGTTATTGCGGCATCTTATATTGACAGCGGAGAAATATTCTATGCATGGCAGACCGATGATAATCTGGAGGTTGTTTTGCCCGCAGCATATCTCATGTCTTCTGCGGCAGATATTTTGGCAGGAAAAATAGTTGCTGAAAATACAGATGGAAAAGAAAAGAGTTACAGCCTTGCAAAAGATTTTTATGTGATTAAAAACGGAGTTGCTGAGCCTTATTACAAGCCGTCGGATTTGCTAATTAAAAACGGTCAGCTTCGATTGGTTAATAATGATGGTGAAAGCGGTTACGATGTTGTTTTAATCGAAGAATATACCCTTCATTATCTGGTGAGTACCTTTTCGGATGAGGAGGAACTAACGTTTGTAGATACAGAGGGTGTTCGCAAAACTGTGAAGATTGAAAACCTCTCGGTAACTGATATGAATGGCAAAACTCAGGCAATGAGAAAGGTGACAAAAGATAGTGTTGTCAAGCTCTATTCCACTCCTGACGGTGAGCATTGCAGAATAATTCTTTACAATGAGCCGATTTTTGGCAAATTGTCGGCATTGTCGGATACTACGGCGGTTATTGATAACGTAAAATATTCTGTTTCGTTCGGCAGTAACATGGAAAGTTCGGACGTAAAGAGCGGAGATGCGGTAATAGCGTATATTGATGAAGCGGGTGAGATTCTTTGGGTTAATAGAGATGAAGAGGCGGCATCCACCAATTGGGAAATTGCCTTTTCTCAGACATACGGAATTGAACAGCTCATTTCAACCGATATAAGATTCAAGCTCTTCACGCAGGATGAAAAGTGGGAAGTTTATTCTGTTGCAGACAAAATTACCGTTGATGGCGTTACCATGAAAAAAGCTGAATTTGCCTCTGCTTTGACCAGAGCGGCAGGTCAGAATATTTATGACAAGGAGCTGATTCGATACAAGCTCAACAGCAACGGAGAGCTTAGAGCAATTGATACGATTGTTCTAAGTGATGCTGAAGCAGATGATGGCATTACATTCAGCAAAATGGATACCAAAATTACAGAAGGTATGTTCACAAAAGATTCATCGGCTTTCTGGAGCAAGCATCTGATGATTAGTCAGGCAAAGGCTGACACTCCAACATTTGTGTTGCCTGTTGTTGCCGGTTCCTTTACAACAGACCCGGATTTTGACGAGCTGTACAGTATGTCAACGGTTCTGAATGTTGCCGGAAACCGTTCCAACAAAACTCAGAATCTTCAGGGATATATGCCCGACGAGGAAGGCTATCCTACGGTTTTTGTAACAACAAATTCATATAGTGCTTCTGCTATGGCACCAACCGGTGGCATGCTCACAACAGTAACAAACACTTCAGCACCTCAGCTGGTGGTGCAGGAGGTTACAAAGGCTATGTCAGCTGACGGCGATATTGTGGTTCAGGTCAAGGGTTTGAACCTTGAAACACAGAAGGAAGCGTCGTTTATGGCAAAGGAAGACCTCAGCATAATTGAAACAGGACTTTTGTATCAGGAAAAACCCGAATGTCTCAGCAATAATTCGTCAAGCAAAAACTGGGTTGACATGAGTGCATTTATTGCATTATCAGATGCAGAAAAGATTAAATATGCAAAACCTGTCACAGACATTGGCTTTGGCGACATTATCCGTTACCAGACTCAGGGAAGCACGGTCAGAGCGGCAGAACGCATATTTGATTTTGACCCGTCTGTTGAGCCTGTGGGCGGCGATGCGCCAATGGGCGATACATGGTATACTGTGGGTGGAAATTATCCTGATTATTACCACGGTTATTACAGGTATCAGTTTGGAAGCATAAGCTCAGCAACCAAAAATACTCTGACCATTACAACAATTGCAGGAAATCGTGAAACCTATCTCAAGGATGCTTTCGCAAAAGTTTTGGTGGTTGAAGAAACCGGCAGAGGAACAACAATTACAGCAGTTTCTGATGCACATCAGTTTGCAGGAGTTGACCGCTATAAGGCTATGGTGTATTCGAACACCGGTAATCCTCAGGTGATATTGGTTTATGCATATGAATAATTGACATTTGAAAGGAGACAATCATAACATGAAAGTTTATTGTCAGAATGTATGGAATTACAATCCAAGTGAATATCGCAACAAATTGATTGCGTCTCTTGTTAATGATTTTGATGCAGATGTTTGTTGTTTTCAGGAATGTGGACCCGGCACAAACCGTGCCGGGGATGCACCCCTTCCCAAATTGCTTGAAGCAACCTATTCGGAGGTGTGCCCTGAACTTGCCGACAGAAATTATACGGGTTTGTTTTACAAAACAGAAAAATATAATCTGATTGACAGCGGATATTTTCTTTACACGGGGCATAATGATGCAAATTCAAAATCCGTGGCATGGGCTGTTATAGAGGATAAAGCCACAATGAAAAAAGCGTTGGTTGCGTCTACTCATTTCTGGTGGATGTTCCGGGGTGAGGAAGATAATCAGCAGAGACTTCAGAATGTTGCAGAGCTAAAAGCCTTTTGTGATGAAATGGTTGAAAAATATAATATTCCCATTATAATCGGCGGTGACTTCAATAACGGAGAAAACTCCGAGCAGGGGGATGAACCTTACAAAAAAATGCTTGCAGATGGTTTTTGTGACATAAGACATACAGCCGAGGAGACAACTGATTTATTCACTCATCATGAGTATCCCATTCTGAATGATGAAGGAATTTATGTTGACGGTGCAATGCCTGGACGCACAATTGACTACATTTTTACTTACGGCAATGCTGAAATAAAGGTAAAGAAGTTTGAAATCCTTACAACTCAAAGGGCTTTGGATTCGTCAGACCATTGTCCGCTTCTGGGTATCTTTGAAATATAGCTTTAAAATGTTTTGACATTTTGGAGTTTTTGGTGTATAATCAATTTTTGGTACAATCCCAATAAACAAAATTATTCAGAGGTGTATGTTTAAATGAAAAAAAGCTTATCAATAATTATGCTGGTTTTTTACGTGATTTTTTCCATGACGTCAACGGTAACGGCATTTAATTTTCCTGAACCCGACTGGGGAGAACTGTATTATGAAAAAACTGATATGGTGACGGAAACCGCATTTGAACTGTACGCTCAGGCGGATATTGAAAAATCCCCCTATTACGGTGCAAAATTTGAACCGAGAGGCGGTGCGTACATAGGGGCTGTTGCAGGTTTTTCTGATAAGCTGATGCCCCTGGGCTCGTATCTTGTCAATATTGATGAAATGAATGAGTCTGACTTATATTATCCTGCAAACGTAATGGTGCAAAACGATAATGTTGTCACAATGGTTGGCTGGACAATTTATGATATGGCAAATGTTGATTATGACCATGTAAGACGCACGCTGGAAAATCTTAATGCATACAACAAGCCAATGTTCATCAGATTTGCCAACGAAATGAACTGTTCAAATCTTGGTGATGACCCCGAACTGTACATTGAAATTTTCAGAAGAGTTGCTGATATGGTTCATGAATATCCCAATCTTGCAATGGTATGGTCACCCAATGACCTTGGTGCTCTGGACAGACCAATGGAATATTTTTATCCGGGTGATGAATATGTTGACTGGGTTGGCGTGAGTTGCTATATGGTGAAATATTTTATGGGAAATAAAGACGCTGAATATAAGAGCAGTGTTTACTTTATGACTAGTGATTTTGCATGGGCAACAAACAAAATCAAGCCTCTTATGGACTTTATGGCTGAAAACGGCATAAACAAGCCGGTGATGATAAGCGAAAGCGGTGTTACAACAAGCAATAGCTATAACGAGGACTGTCAGAGCTGGGCAACTCCAAGGTTGCGGAATTTGCTCTGGTATCTTGTAATGAAATATCCTCAAATCAAAATGATAAATTATTTTGATGTATACAGAGGCGACGAAGTTGAAAAGTTTAATATTTCCGATTATCCGTATGCGGTAGATATTTTCAACGAAGCCAAAAACAGCGGCGCATACATAACTGAATACGGAAAGAATTCAGAATTTGTATTCCAACCTGCAAATGATGCAGGAACTTTGTGCGCAAAGGACGGATATGTTCCGCTATATTCATTTGCATATATTGCAAATCAACCTGAGCTTACGGTTAATTATTACATAGACGACGAATGGTATCATTCATCCAATCAGATTCCGTATAAATGTAATCTGTATTTGTCTGATTTGGCTGATGGCAAACACAAATTTACAATTTCGTCCTACGGCGTTTCAAAGGAGTATGAATTGTATAAAACCGGCAATGTTGTGAGATTTGGTGCTGAGCCTGACGTTGCTATGAATCAGAGCATTGCGGAAATTAAGGTTGTAATTAACGGAAAGACAGTGGGATTTGATCAGCCGCCTGTTCTTGAAAATGACAGAACTCTTGTTCCGCTCAGAAAAATATTTGAGGCACTTGGTGCGGAGGTTCAGTGGATTGAAGAAACTCAAAGTATTGCATCTGTTAAAGAGAATATTACAATTAAGATGTCTGTGGGTAATAATGCCATGTGGGTAAACGGAAAGGAAATTCTGCTGGATGTCGCTCCCAAGATTCTCAACGGCAGAACCCTTGTGCCTGTGCGTGCGGTCAGTGAAGCCTTTCAATGCGATGTGGGATGGGATGATGCAACAAACACAGTTATCATAAGTTATTAATTAAAATGAGATTATTGCCCGAAATTTGTGGCAATAATCTCATTTTTATGTAAAATTATTTGTTAAAAGAAAAAATTTATTAAAATAATTGATTTTTTTGGAAAAGTATAGTATAATTAAGCAAAATATATTAATTTGGGGAGAATACATAATGAATGAAAAAAGAAGTAACTTTACCGGTAAAATAGGCTTTGTGCTTGCGGCTGCAGGCTCGGCAGTCGGTCTTGGAAACATATGGAGATTTCCGTACCTTGCCGCAAAATACGGCGGAGGTATTTTTCTGCTTGTTTATCTTGTTCTTGCGGTTACGTTGGGCTTTGCGCTTATGACTGCTGAAATTGCAATCGGACGTAAAACCGGACTCAGTGCAATCGGTGCCTTCAAAAAACTGAACAAAAAGTATGCTTTTGTCGGACTTCTTGCGGCAGTTGTTCCTGCAATAATCCTTCCGTATTATTCGGTAATCGGCGGATGGGTTACAAAATATTTGTTTGCCTTTGTTTCGGGAAATGGTATAGAAGCGGCGGCAGATGGCTATTTTGGTGCATTTATTTCATCAACATGGGAGCCAATCGGCTGGTTTATGATGTTCATCGGACTGACCGCTCTTGTTGTTCTTTTCGGTGTTGAAAAGGGTATTGAAAAGGTAAGCAAGTTTATGATGCCCGTGCTTGTTGTTCTTACCGTTGCCATTGCAGCATATTCGGTTTATCTTGACGGTGCCGACGGTAATTTTGAGGGGTTGAAGTACTATCTCATTCCCGATTTTAGCCATTTTTCAGCGACAACGGTTCTTGCGGCAATGGGACAGCTGTTTTATTCCATGTCACTTGCCATGGGAATTATGATTACATACGGTTCCTATATGAAAAAGGACGTGAACCTTGAATCTTCGGTGACAAATATCGAAATTTTTGATACAGGAATTGCCTTTTTTGCAGGTCTGATGATTATTCCTGCTGTGTTTGCCGTTTCAGGCTCAGATGCAGATGTTGCAAAGGGTCCTACTCTTATGTTTGCTGTTTTGCCAAACGTATTCAAAAGCATGGGAACTGTTGGTCAGTTTGTTGGGGCAGCATTCTTTATTCTTGTTTTGTTTGCTGCACTTACATCATCAATTTCTCTTATGGAAACTGTTGTGTCAATTATCAGTGATAAATTCAACCTGAACAGAAAAAAATCATGTCTGGTTGTTTTCATTGGAGCAGTTCTTGTGGGACTTCCTTCAACATTGGGTTACGGCCCATGGGCAGGTGTGACAATTATTGGTATGCAGTTCCTTGACTTCTTTGACTTTATCAGCAACAATGTTCTGATGCCGATTGTTGCTTTCTTTACCTGCGTGTTTGTGGGTTTTGTGATAAAGCCCAAAACAGTTATTGAAGAAGTGAAGATTTCGTCAAACTTCAGGCGTGAAAAGCTCTTTGTTTTTGTCATTAAGTATGCGGCACCCGTGTGCATTGTGCTGATTCTGATTTCATCGGTTCTTGATGCACTTTCAAATGTTATTCCTGCACTTAAAATGTTCAGTATTTAAGGGGTGTTTCGGTGAAGAATATTGTAACAAGGCTGATTCTGTATTTTTGCGGTCTGTTTATACTGGCGTTGGGTGTGGCGGCTTCAGTAAAGGCGGATTTCGGGGTTTCGCCCGTGAGCTCAATTCCCTATACTGCACAGCGAATCTGGGAAATTGATATGGGTGTTGCCACGGTGATTTATTATACTGTTCTGCTTGGAATAGAGGCGCTGGTGCTGAGACGGGATTTTAAGGTGATTTATCTTCTGCAGTTTTTTGTGGGTCTTGTTTACGGATATTTTACCAGCTTTACCAATGGGGTTATGGCAAATGTTCCCTTGCCTGAAGATATGTGGTTTCGCATAATTGAGTTTGCGGCAAGTATAATGCTCATTTCTTTGGGATTGTTTTTCTATGTTCCTGCAAATATTATGCAGCAGCCACCTGAGGGATTGCAGCAGGCAATTGCAAAAAAAGCAAATACCGACTTCCCAAAGGTAAAGATTTGTTATGACGTTGTGGCTGTTGTAATTTCGGTTACTGCGTGTTTTCTGGCCTTTGGTTCATTGGTGACTGTAAGTGTGGGGACAGTTGTGACGGCACTTTCGGTTGGACCGGTGTTGCGTATTATGAACAGGCGGTTTGGAAAATACCGTGACAGACTTTTGAAATAATATAAAAATTTTACTTGACTTTTTACAAGAAAAAAGGTATTATAGATTACAGATACAGAGATTTGGAGACGTATCAAAACAAACGTACATATTTATGTTTGTTTTGGTGCGTCTTTTTTGCGTTAAAGGAGGAGTTTAAATGTATGATGTTGTAATTATTGGTGCCGGTGTTGTGGGCGGAATGATTGCACGAAAAATGGCGGAATACAAACTGAAGATTTGTATTCTTGAAAAGGATTCGGATGTTGCCATGGGTGCAACAAAAGCAAATTCTGCAATTGTCCACGGCGGTTTTGATGCAAAGGCAGGAAGTCTCAAAGCCTTGCTGAATAAGCGTGGCTCGGATATGATGGAGGATATTTGCCGTGAGCTTGGTGTCAGATACAGACGTAACGGTTCCCTTGTGCTTGGTTATAGCGATGAGGATAAAAAGACCCTTGAGGGAATAATGGAAAATGGCATAAAAAACGGAATTGAAGGTCTTGAGATAATCGGTCGTGAACGGATAAAGGAACTGGAACCCAATATTTCAGATTCGGTTGAATGGGCACTTTATGCTTCAACAGGTGCAATTGTGTGCCCCTACGGATTGGCGGAAGCAGCAATCGGAAATGCCATGGATAATGGTGTTGAGCTTAAACTTAATCATTCCGTAAGGAAAATCAAAAAGCTTGAAAATAAGTTTGAGATATGTGTGGATAACGAAAAAAGCATACTTGCAAAAACGGTTATTAATGCAGCAGGTATTTATTCCGATGAGGTTGCCGGCATGGCAGGAGATACCTCATTTGATGTTCATCCCAGAAAGGGTGAATATATTCTTCTTGACCGGGAAGCCGGGGATGTTGTGAGCCATACTTTGTTTACGGTTCCGACGAAAATGGGTAAAGGTATCCTTGTTTCACCCACGGTTCACGGAAATTTGATTCTTGGCCCCACGGCGGTTGACGGCGAGGATAAGGAAAATCGCAAAACCGAGAGAGAGGGCTTTGATAAAATAATTGCTGAATCTGCAAGAATGGTCAAAAATATTCCCCTGAATCTGACAATCACATCCTTTTGCGGATTGCGCTCGGTGGGCAGTACGGGAGATTTTATAATCAATATGCCTATGCGTGGTTTTGTTAATGTGGCAGGAATTGAATCTCCCGGCCTTTCGGCATCGCCTGCCATTGCTGAATACGTTGTGGAGCTTCTTGAAAACAATGGGTTTAAGTTTGCAAAGCGTGATGATTTTAATCCGTACCGTGAATCTGTGGAAAAGTTTTCTGAGATGACAGAGGAAGAAAAAAATCAGTTAATTAAGAAGGACCCATCATACGGTAAAATTGTTTGCCGATGCGAAAATGTTACCGAAGGCGAAATTCTGAAGGCGATACGCACAAATCCAAAGGCAACAACCCTTGACGGGGTAAAAAGGAGAACAAGAGCTCAGATGGGGCGTTGTCAGGGCGGATTTTGTTCACCTTATATAATGGAATTGATTTCAAAAGAATTGGGAATTCCCATTGAAAAGGTAAAAAAGAGCAGTAATGAAGCATATATTTTGTCAGGAAGGACAAAGGAGGATGTTCACAATGCGTAATGTTGATCTTGTTATAATTGGCGGAGGTCCTGCCGGTATGTGTGCGGCAGTCAGTGCTTATAATGCCGGTGTTGAGAATATACTTATACTGGAGCGTGATTCGCATCTTGGCGGAATTTTGCAGCAATGCATACATAATGGCTTTGGACTGCACAGATACAAGGAAGAGCTGACAGGACCGGAATATGCCTTCAGGTGTGAAGCTGAGCTGAGAAAGCTGCCTGTTGAAGTGCAGTGTAATACAATGGTAACGGATATATCTCCTGAAAAGATGATTACTGCAATGTCATCTGAAAGAGGCATTGAAAAAATCGGGGCAAAAGCCATAATTCTTGCAATGGGTTGCCGTGAACGTTCAAAGGGAGCACTTAACATTCCCGGCACACGGCCGTCGGGTATTTTCAGTGCAGGAACAGCCCAGAAATATGTTAATATGATGGGGTATATGCCCGGGAAAAATGTTGTTATTCTCGGCTCGGGTGACATCGGACTTATAATGGCACGAAGAATGACCCTTGAAGGTGCAAGGGTTCATGCCGTTTGCGAGGTTATGCCATATTCAGGCGGACTTGCCAGAAATATTCAGCAATGCCTTAATGATTTTGATATTCCTCTTTATCTCAGCCACACGGTGACGGAAATTCACGGTGAACACAGAATTGAAGGCGTAACAATTTCTGAGGTTGATGAAAAAATGAAGCCGATTCAAGGCACGGAACGGTTCATTGAATGTGATACCTTGCTCCTTTCGGTTGGTCTTATTCCCGAAAATGAATTGTCAAGGTCTGCGGGCTTGAATCTTGATTCCGTGACAAAGGGATGCTTTGTTGACCAGAACCGTGAAACGGAAATCGAAGGTGTTTTTGCCTGCGGAAATGTTCTGCACGTTCACGACCTTGCCGATTTTGTTTCCGAGGAAGGTGAAATTGCCGGTGAAAGTGCGGCATTATATATTCGTAATGAACTGAAAAAGTCCATGCATGTTCCTGTGGTCACAGACGGAAAAATAAGGTACAGCGTTCCACAGATTGTTACGGATAACACAAAAAACATAAGACTGTATTACAGAGCAGGAGCTGTTTTTTCAGATGTAAAGGTTAATGTTCTTGCCGACGGTGTTGTGGTAAACAGCGTAAAGAAAAAGAAACTTGTTCCGGGCGAAATGCAGTATATAGAGTTGAAAGCAAATTCGGTTTCCGAAAACACCGCGGAAATTAAAGTTTGTATTGACAAAGAATAAGAAATTGTAATACAATGGAGGCAGAAATGAAAAAGAATTTAACATGTATAGTATGTCCGCTGGGATGCCTGCTTGAGGTTGAGCAGGAGGGGAATGAGGTTGTGTCGGTTGAAGGTAACGGATGCAAAAGAGGCAGAGATTACGCAGTAACCGAATGCACAAATCCCCAGCGTGTAATCACCACAACAGTAAGAACTCAGGACGGGTATATAATTCCGGTCAAAACGGATAAGGCAATTCCAAAATCTATGATTTTTGAATGTATGAGGGATATAAACAGCCTTTGCCCCGATGGTCAGAACGGATATACGGTTGGTGATATTTTATGCAGAAATATTTTGGGCACAGATGCAAACGTTGTTGTTTGTGCCGATGTCAGGAAGGTGTGAAACCGTTTTATGGTAATTGCTGCAATAAGCAACAAGGATATGTTGCTGAAAGCCTGTGAATCAAATTGCAAAATAGTGTTTGATCTGGCACCGAATATTGAACAAATTGAGGAATATGTTGAGATTTGTCATAAACACAATAAAACACTTTTTGTTCATATAGATCTTGCCGAAGGAATAGGAAAAGATAAATATGGATTGAGATTTTTGAAAAGACTTGGCGTTGACGGTATAATCAGCACCCGTGCCGTGATGATTAAAACAGCAAAGGAGCTGGAAATGAAAACGGTGCAAAGAATTTTTGTTCTTGATTCCCATTCGCTTCGCACAGCGGAGACAATCGTGAAAAACGGTGCCGATATGATTGAGGTAATGCCCGGTGTCATTCCCGTTGCAATACGTGAAATTCATGAAAATGTTGATATTCCCATTATTGCAGGAGGTCTTGTGCGCAACAAAGAAGATGTCAGAATGATTCTTGAGGCAGGTGCGGTTGCGGCTTCAACCTCTGAGAGTGATTTGTGGTAAGGAGATGTTTGATATGGAAGAATTAAAGAAAAAAAGACTTTTTTTGCTTGATATGGACGGAACATTGTATCTTGACGATGATTTGTTTGACGGTGTTAACGAGTTTCTTTCGTATATAAAAAAAGTCGGCGGAAAGTATTTGTTTCTGACAAATAATTCCTCAAAAAGCGTAAATAAATATGTTGAAAAAATGAACAGCCTGGGTGTGGAAACAACTGCCGATGATTTTTTAACATCATCACAGGCAACAGCCATCTATCTTTCAAAAAAACAGTACAAAAAAATATATGTTTTCGGTACGGATTCACTCAAGGATGAGCTCAGTTGTTTTAATATCACCGATAGGCTTGAAGATGATATTGACTGTCTTGTTATGGGCTTTGACACACAGCTTTTATTCCAAAAGCTGGAGGATGCCTGTGTTTTGCTTGGCAGAGGTGTTGACTATATTGCAACAAACCCCGATTATGTGTGCCCCACATCCTATGGCTATGTGCCCGATTGCGGAAGTGTTGCCGATATGCTTTATAATGCAACAAAACGCAGACCACAATTTATTGGCAAGCCCAAGCCTGAAATGGTGCTTCTTGCAATGGGAAAGACCGGTTACACAAAGGATGAAACGGTTATCATAGGTGACAGAATTTATACAGATATTGCCTGCGGACTTAATGCGGGGATTGACTCGGTTATGGTTCTCAGCGGTGAAAGTACCAGAGCCGATATTGAAAAATATAAAATAAATCCTACATACGTGCTCAAAAATGTTAAGGAATTATATGAAATCATTAAAGGATGATTTATTCAATTGGTGAATAAATTTAAAAAAAGTATTGCAAAAAAAGCCATTTTGTAGTAAAGTATCTTATGTTGAAATAAATTCTGATTATAGATGTGAAGGGATGTTTCTCATATGACACAAAAAAATGGTTTCAGGATGGCAAAAAGTGTGAAAGATGTTTTCTTTACGGTTTTGGGTATTATTATTACTTCTGCGGCAATAAGTCTTTTTTTGACGCCAAACAAGGTTGTTGGCGGTGGAATGTCGGGTGTGTCGACGATTTTGTACCACACTCTGAATTTTCCTCCGGGCGTGACCTTTGGTGTGCTTAATATTATTCTTTTACTTATAGGATTAAAGGTGCTTGGATGGGAATTTACGGTAAAGACTCTGTTTGGTGCAGGACTGCTTTCGCTGATGGTTCAGTTGTTTTCGTATTTGCCTCCGCTTACAAACGATGTTTTGCTTGCAACGGTTTTCGGAGGAGTTCTTTACGGCATCGGAATTGGGCTTGCGTTGGTTTCGGGGGCGTCAACCGGCGGAACGGATATTCTCGGCAGACTTGTTCAGCATAAGTTTCCTCAAATGCCAATCGGTAAGCTGCTTATGCTGATTGACGGATTGGTTATTGTGGCAGCTCTGATTGTGTTCAGAGAAGTGAACCTGACTCTTTTTGGTATTTTGTCGCTTTTTGTTTCCACTTATGCCATTGACTGGCTTGTGGCACGGCTTAATCTTTCCACCATTGCTTTTATAATATCGGATAAAGGAGACGAGCTTGCAAGTTTTCTTGTTGGAAGCTCACACAGAGGTGTTACCGTGATTGATGCTGTGGGTGCATACACCAATGAAGAGAAAAAAATGCTTTTTTGTGCTTTGAAGGAGCATGAAACCATTGATTTCAAAAAGAGGATAGAGGAAATTGACCCACAGGCATTTACAGTATTCTCGGAATCGCAGAAGATTCTAGGAAATGGATTTTACATATACAGATAAAAAAGCGCCTTTGGCGCTCGCCTGCGGCGGGCAGAAAAGGATACAGCTTTTTTCGTCCATGTGCGTTTCTGCCAACGGCAGAAAATTTCGCACGGACAATTGAATTTATGTTTTTGTTTTATGGAAAATAAAAAATCAGCTTGCAAAACATTGCTTTTGCAGGCTGATTTTTTTAATTGTTTTTTTTGTGTTGTTCGATATATTTCTTTGGTGATACACCATAATGACGCTTGAACATTTTTGAAAAATTATAAATATCACTGTAGCCTACGGAATTGGCGATTATGGATATACTTGTCGGATGGTTTGACATCATAATTGTAGCGATATTCATTCTGTAATTCAGCAGATACTGCTTGGGGGAAATGCCCATTTTTTCTTTAAAAATGGTTGAGAGATATACTCGGCTGATATTTAAAAAATGCGCAATCTGGTCAACGGTGATGTCCTTCGTATATTCTGAGTGAATATAGTCTAATGCCCTTTCAACGTAATTGGGCTGTGGCGCGGATTTGCTTATCAGCAAATAAAACAAGTCCCAGAGTCTTGCACTTAAAAACGCATTTATGCCCGTGTTCATGACTTCGCATGTCTTCATTGCATTGAAAATATTTAGAGCTTCCGGACAACAAATAACATCATCAAGGGCAATTGGTGGTTTGTCGGGGGTGGTAAATCCAATCCAGATGTAACTCCAGGGATTTTCTGAATCTGCTTCATAATATGCTTCAACAAAGGAAGGAATAACGAACATTTCACCCGGAGAGACGTGATATTCCCGGTCTTCAATTCTGAAAAAACCAAATCCCGATACAACAAAATGAATAAGCCAATGCGTGCGCATTGCTGGCCCGTATGAATGGGATTTTTTGCAGGCTTCATAGCCAAAACGCACTGGATTCAGGGAGTTTAGGTTTTCGTCGGGGATAATAATATTTTTTGCCATAAGAAAAAAATATTCCTTTCTTGTATTACAAAATGATAAATTATGAATACATTATAACATTGTGTTAACCATATTGTCAATATATAATAAAAACAGAATATTATAAAATACCAAAGGGGTGTGTATTATGTCAAGAGTGAAAAGTTTACTGCTTGTGTTTCTGATGATGACTGGTATGCTGCCGATAGAAGTGCTTGCGGATAGCGAGAATACCGGTATACAGATGGAACTCTATGTCAGCGTGAACGGGAACGATCAGAATTACGGCTCTGAAGATTCACCGTTCCTGACTGTGGAACGTGCAGTTCAGGAAGTTCAGAAGCACAATAAAAATATGACGGGTGATATTATAGTTAATATTGCTTCCGGAAGATATGAGCTTGATGACAGAATAAGACTGCGCCCGGAGGATTCGGGAAGCAACGGATATGACGTGATTTATCGAGGCGACAGAGCCAATATGCCTGTAATTTCGGGGGGACGCATTGTGTCGGGCTGGCAGAAGGGTGAAAATGGCATATGGCACGCAAAGGCAGAGCATTTGAAATTTGCAAGAGATTTGTACGTTGATGATGCAATGGGAGTCCGTGCTCAGACTCAAAACAAGATTTCGGGTATAAGAAATTACAAGGATGCAGAAGGTAAATGGACGGGCTTTTATGTGAACAAGTCACAGCTGGGATTTCTTGAAAATCCCGAGGATGTTCAGCTTCACTGGGCGGTTACATGGAAGTCACAGTACGGAAATGTGCAGGACATTATTCCCGACCCTGAAAATGCGGATAATGTTATAGTGATTATGGAAGAAGGTTTTTGGGAAAAGAATGTAAGTTCTTCGGGGGAAAGCTCACATGGCACTGCAGACTTTGGCTATGCAATTGAGTTTGAGGTTCATAATGCCTATGAGCTTCTTGATGAGCCGGGAGAATTTTACTTTAACAAAAAAACAAAAATTCTTTCATATATGCCAAGAGCAGATGAAGATATGACAACAGCTGAGGTGATTTGTCCTCAGGAGGATCAGCTTATGCTGGTTTCGGGTGTGGACTACGACAACCGTATACATAACGTAAGATTTGAGGATATTTGCTTTGCACATTCAAGCTTCAGTGCCATGGAGCACGGCTATGTTGGCGGTCAGGGCGAAGTTATGTACAGCATGGGCGGCGGCTCTGAAGGCAGAGCCATCAAAGGCGGAGTTGAAGTTAAGTGGGCTGATGAAGTGGACTTTTATTCCTGCCGTTTCTTTGGTGAAACATCAACAGCACTTTGCTTGCCCGAAGGCGTTCACAACTGTGAGATTATCGGAAATGTGTTCACAGACCTTGGTTCATCGGCAATAACCGTTGGAAATGCAATGCAGATGGATTTTGTGGAGCCTGCGACAACAGATGGTCCCACAAATATTATGTGGCGAAAAGGCTATACTGCGTCCAATATGTACGGTGAGCCTTTGGGAATATCATGGCGAGCATTAAGTAACTATGGTTCATACGTTGATACGTCCGATTCTGCCACGGCTCAGCAGTCTTTGACTCCGGGACGAGGTTGGCGTAGCACGAAAAATGTTCTTGCTAAGGGCATTTTTCCGTGGATAAAGATTGACCTTGACAGTGAATATTCAATTGACAGCATCAGGCTTTCTTTTGAAAACGGACAGTTGACAGGAAAGGTAAGCGATACGGAACGCAGTAACTTTGAGGTGCTTGCGTCAAATGACAAGGATTTTGAGGAATATGAAGTTCTTGGCACTGTTACCAATCCTGCAAATATAATTACCACAATTAACGGAACAGACAACAAATACCGCTTTGTTATGCTCAGAAAAACAAAGCTTGAACCCTTTGCTCTTACGGGTATCTGGATTTATAGTTATGATGTGAAACCCTCAGGACAACGAGGAGCACCAACAAACATTACCATTGCAAACAACTACATTCAGAGACCTGCAATGGTAAATACTCAGAGTTTGGGAATACTTGCCTATTACACAAAGGGTATGGTAATTGAACATAATGAGATTTACGATGCACCTTATTCGGGAATTTCCTTTGGTTGGAACTGGAATGAACCGCAGACCACAGGCGGAGGAAACAAGGTGAATTATAATCGCATTCATAATGTTATGAGATATACCAATGACGGTGGCGGAATATATCATCTGGGCAACGGGCCCGGGGATGAGCTTGTTGGAAACTATATCAGCAGAATTGACGGAAATCAGGGCTTTGCCATGTATATGGACGCCGGTTCAACAGAGACCACATGGAAGGATAACGTGGTGCTTGAAAGCTCAACAACTGCTCACTTTGCAACATATTCGTATAACTGTACCATTGACGGAGTATGGTCGGATGTGGGGGTGTTTGATAACCTGACAAATTCACTTCGTGAAGAAGAAACACACGTTGTTAAAAACAGTCATATAATTGATGCAACAAATCCGCCTGAGGAAGCTGCGCGAATAATGGCGAATGCAGGACTTACCGAGGAATTTGAATATATCCGTGAAAGAGTTCCTCAGAATGAATATCCGCTTATGAAAGGTCCGTATACCCATAGCCCATGCTTGCGTGTATACGACGGAAAAGCGGTAAGACGTGTTCAGCATTTTATCGGAATGGCAAGCAATATTGTGGATTCGGGACGGTTTGGCGATTTGCCATGGCTGTATGCCCCTGAATTTAAGTATACCTTGCAATACCATATTGATAGATTAAGTAGTACAAGCAACAGTACCGATGACATTTCGGGCGGCAGAATTGAAGAACAGTCAGCCCTTCGTGACGAAATCGAAAGAGCATATGATTCGGTGAAGCATCCTGAATGGGATGAAATGCTGACGATGTGTGACAAGAAGATCAGTGAAGCACAGGCTGGAAATGCCATCGGCTCATATCCTGAAAAAGCAATCCAGCAATTTAAAGAAAAATATGAAGCCATAAAGGCAACCAATCCTCAGACAAAGGCCGACAAATTTGTGGCGGTTCTGGATTTGGAAGAAGCCTATGAGGCTCTGGAAGCTCAAAAGTTGGCCGCAGATATTACTTATGTGTATGTAAAAGACGGCAAGACGAAGATGGATAAAACAAACAAGACAGTTTTCCTGACGTTACCTCTGGGTTTGGATTTGTCACAGCTTGAATTAGATTTTGAGGTTTCGGACGGGGCAGAAATAACAACTGTTCCTACAAATATCAAATACGGCAGCACCGTGACCATTCCGGTAAAGAACACAGCCTTGGGAAAATATGATTTTTGGTCTCTTAATGTTTCATCCGAGCCAGTCAGGTATGAGCAGGAATCGGAAGGTTTTTGGGTTAAACGTAATCCCAATACGATGATTCCTCAATATAACAGCATAACAACTGTGCAACCGTGGTTTGATGCAAATATGTATGGAAAACCTATGACTGGTAAAATCAGTTTTGATGTTTGGGCAGAACGACCTGATGCGGTTGATGGGATTGGACTAATCTTCGGAAGTCATACGGCTGATTTGGAGCGAAACGGTTTGTATGAAAAAAATACATATTATGAATTGAATTTTAAAAACCAAGTTGCTGAACTGTATAAGGTGTCGGCAGGAATAAGAAGCAATTATGCCACAGTGGAAAATTTGGATTTTTCCTATGGCGAATTCAATCATTTTGACATCAATGTAAGCTCCGCAGACATGACAGACATGGTTACGGTTGATTTGAATGGAAATGAGATTCTGAATGTTGAGGTGCAGAACGGTATTGGTGCTCAGGGTTACTTTGGCGTATTTAACAAGCATCAGAAACTGAAAATCAAGGATTTGATTTCTGAAGATATATCGTCTGTGGATAAAGTGATGGATGTTTATTCGGTTAACGGTGGATACGTTGCAACGGTGAAGGGTGAATTTTTGGAGAATGAAGACTATTTGTTTGTTGCGGCTGACTATGACAGCAGTGGGAAAATGCTGGGTGCTCAATCCACTGATGCAAAGAGAGTATCCCAAAAGCTTTGGGCAAGCTTCCCTGAAGGCTCTTATGAAAGTGGCGAGACTGAAACAACAAAGTTTTTCCTTTGGGAGAAAGATTCATTAATGCCAATTATAACGGAACAAACTAATGATGCTCCGAAATCTGCGGATTCCGTGGATATGGCGGCAGTATCGGCTGTATTTGCTTCTTCTGCAAATGATGGGCATTTGCCGGAGGCGGCTGTGGATAATGATGAGGAAACTTATTGGGAGGCATATACCGAAGGTGCATCAACCGACACGGGTGCGTCCTGTTACAGACAGCGTTTTATTGTTGATTTGGGAGAGGAATATCCTGTTCAGTCCATTGAATACTTGCCTGCCAACGAGGATGCGGCAAAAATGTTTGATATTTATGTGTCAAACAATCCGCATTTTTTGCCTGAAGATGTGACATACATTCATCGTAAAACCAATATTGCTGTTCCGACAACTTGTGCCACAACATACACCGTAAACGATGGAAAATCATACCGCTATGTGGTTGCGGAGAAGACTTTTGGTCACGGCCCTTTGGCAATCAAGGATTTGAAGGTTAATGTGCCATCGTGTATTTGTGGAGAATCTTCAACAAAACAGAATTATCTGAGCGAAAATGCATATGGATACCGTACGCATAATGGCAAAACTGCGGCACCATTTGCTTATTCAGTTTTGGGCGGAAAGGCAATTACACAAACCGCTTATGACAGTATATCCTTGGTTGTTCCGCTTTCGGAATCTTCAAATGTTACACATATTGCAATCGAGTCGGGTGACATGGGGACAGGTGCCAATCAGTTTGATTTCAGATCCAATTTCAAAATTGTCGGTCTTGAATCGGGAGAATGTGTTCTTTCGGGTGGACAACCGGTGTTCGACTTAGCTGATTGTGACATTCTGACGGTGCAGGACGGAATTGCAGGTCTTCCCGGACAGGGATATTCGGGCTTGATTTTGTATCCTGTGCCTGAACAGTTCCGAAACAAAGCTTATGAATATATAGGCTTTTATAAGGATAAGAAATATGATAACGGCACTCAGGATACGTCGGATGATAAGCTGCAGCTTCGTATGAACAGTATATATATTTTCAACTGCGAAAACCGGAATTTGCTGACGGATGCAGCATCGGACAGCATGGTGTATACAATTACAAACTCAGCAGGACACGGAGGTTTTTGTGCTGTTGATAACGACCCTGCAACATATTATGAAAGCGGTTCGGCAACAGATGCAAAACGGAATAACTTTGTGGTTGATTTGGGCGCAGAATATCCCATTGAATCCATTGAATATTTGCCCATGAATGATGCTGTGGCGGCATCAAATTACTCAATCTATGTCACCAATGATTCACAGTTCAGTGATAAGATGTTGGTGCACGGTCAGGGTTCAATAGTTGCAGATACAGTAAATCCTTCCACATACAAACTTGAGGGTTCCAAGCCGTTCCGCTATGTTCTGGTGGAAAAGGAATCCGGAATGGGTAAGCTTGGTATTGCGGAAATCAATGTTAATGTATCAACTGATTCATATGGTGATAAGGCAGGTGTAAGCCGTGCAAATCTTGAAGTCAGGAACAGAGGCTCGAAGGTGTGGCGTTCGGAAACAGACACTCTTGCAAAAGCTCAGGTGGGACAACTGAACGGTGAAAACACATTGCAAACATATGAACATTACTGGAATGGTCTGACGGCGGATTCCAAAGAAGTGCTTTATATGTACTATGATTTGGGAGCAGGCGGAGCAAAGATTGATACAATTGCATTTGCTGACTGTGCGGAAAACGCCAACGAGCCTAATCTGGAAAGACGAAGAAACTTTAAGGTGATTCTTTCGAATAATGCTGATTTGTCGGAGGGTGCTGTTATATACACTCAGAAAGACATTGCAGGCGGTAACGACAGTTCTGCGGATTCGGGACTTGTGCTTTACCACGTACCTGAAGAATATCAAGACACTAACTACCGTTATGTGGGGATATATAAAGACAGCGTTGCGTATCTCAATGCAGGATGGCGGTTGAAGCTTGGTTACAGTATTATGGATATTTATACGGTGAAATAATTTGTAAAAGGGATGCTATGCAAAAATGCATCCCTTCTTTTTTGTATTGAGTATCGGAGTTTAACACAAGGGGTTGTGATACTATGTGAAAAAATAAACAAAGTGACATCTTTTTGTTCGTAGCTAATGTATGCGCTTGAAAAAATTTTAAAGTGAAAATCCGCTGAAATCACGTTATTGATAGGGTTTGCAAAAATCGGTAATTATTGGAATATGTTCAAATATATTCTTTTTTATATTACAAAATGATAAATTATTGATACATTATAACATTTCATTAGGCAGCGCGACAATGTATAATAATAGTAAAGAAAAAAAAGGAGATGTTTTATATGAAAATTACTTTTGTAGGTGCAGGAAGCACTGCCTTTGTAAAAAATGTTTTGGGTGACACAATGCTGACACCTGCCTTGAAGGATTGTGAAATTGCTTTGTACGATATTAATCCTGAACGTCTGGAGGAATCCAGAATCCTGGTGGAGTGGATGAATCAGAAGCTCAATGATAACCGTGCAAAGATTAAGAGCTATCTTGGAGTTGAAAATCGCAAGGAAGCATTGAGGGGCTCTGATTTTATTATCAATGCAATTGCAATCGGTGGATTTGAGGCAACAAAAATGGACTTTGAAATCCCAAAAAAATACGGCATCCGTCAGACCATTGCCGACACTCTCGGTATTGGCGGAATTTTCAGAGGTCTTCGAATGATTCCCGTTTTGCGTGACATTGCAGCAGACGTGGAGGAGGTTTGTCCTGATGCATGGTTCCTGAACTATTCCAATCCCATGGCGATGAATACAGGGTTTTTGCAGAGATATACCGGAATGAAAAACATCGGACTTTGCCATAGCTGGTAGACTTGCATCGGTGAGCTTTTTGAAACAATGCGTCTGGATTTGCCCGAAGGTGTTACAGGCAAAATTGCAGGTATAAATCATATGGCTTGGCTTCTTGAAATCCGTGACAAGGATGGCAACGACCTTTATCCCAAGCTGAGAGAAAGAGCCGAAGTGATGAATACCACCGAAATACACAGCAATATGGTTCGTTTTGAATATATCAGACGCTTTGGATATTATTGTACAGAATCCACATGGCACAATGCGGAATATAACCCCTTCTTTATCAAATCACATCATCCTGAATTGATTGAGAAATATAATATTCCTCTTGAACGTTACATAAGAACCAGTCTTGAGGTTCTGGACAGATGGCAAAATCAGAAGGAAGCAATCCTCAGCGGCAAGGGAATTGAGCATCCTGAACGCAGTATTGAATATCCGTCACGTATTATGGAAGCCATGGTGACAAATGTTCCCTATTCCTTTGGCGGTAATGTTATAAACCACGGTCTTATTCCCAATTTGGTTAAGGATGCCTGCGTTGAGGTGCCTTGCCTTGCTGATGCAAACGGCATTCAGCCAACATATGTGGGTGAACTGCCAACCCAGCTTGCTGCAATGAATATGACAAATGTTAACGTTCAGTTGCTGACAATTGAAGCAGCTGTAACAAAGAAGAGAGAACATGTATATCAGGCGGCTATGCTTGATCCCCATACTGCGGCTGAGCTTCCCATTGACGATATTGTTGCTATGTGTGACGAAATGATTGAAGCACATAATGCGGCAGGTAACCGTGTACTCTATTAATTTCATTTAAAAATATAATTTTTAAAGGGGAGGTAACTATGTCAAGAATTAAAAGTATGGTACTTGCACTTTTGCTGCTTGTGGGGACTCTGCCCTCTTCTGTGGTTGCAGAAGTTACGGCATCTGTGCAAATGGAGCTTTATGTAAGCCCAATCGGAAACGACCTGAATTCCGGGACGCAGTCGGCACCTTTTTTAACCGTTGAGCGTGCGGTGCAGGAGGTGCAGAAGCATAATAAAAATATGACGGGTAATATTATAGTAAATATTGCTCCCGGCAGATATGAACTTGATGACAGAATTAGATTGCGTGCTGAGGATTCGGGAAGCAACGGATATGACATTATTTACCGTGGTGACAGAGAGAATATGCCTGTGATTTCGGGCGGACGTGTTGTCACGGGTTGGCAGAAGGGCGAAAATGGTATCTGGCACGCAAAAGCAGAGCATCTTGATTTTGCAAGAGATTTGTATGTCAATGATGCAATGGGCATCCGTGCACAGACCCAGGACAAGATTTCAGGTATAAGGAATTATAAGAATGCTGATGGTATGTGGACAGGCTTTTATGTGAGCAAGTCACAGCTGGGTTTTCTTGAAAACTCTGAGGATGTTCAGCTTCATTGGGCGGTTACATGGAAATCACAGTACGGAAATGTGCAGGATATAATCCCCGACCCTGAAAATCCTGACAATGTTATTGTTCTTATGGAAGAAGGTTTCTGGGAAGGAAACGTGAAGGACACAGGCGTCAGTGCTCACGGAACAGCGGACATCGGTTATCCAATTGAGTTTGAGGTTCAGAATGCCTATGAGCTTCTTGATGAGCCGGGAGAGTTTTATTTTAACAAAAAGACAAAAATTCTTTCATATATGCCTCGTGACGGCGAAGATATGACAACAGCCGAGGTTATTTGTCCTCAGGAAGATCAGCTTATGCTGGTTTCGGGTGTTGACTACGACAACCGTATACATAATGTGAGATTTGAGGATATATGCTTTGCTCATTCAAGCTTCAGTGCTATGGAACACGGCTATGTTGGAGGACAGGGAGAAGTTCTGTACAGTATGGGCGGAGGTTCGGAGGGCAGAGCCATCAAAGGCGGCGTTGAAGTTAAGTGGGCTGATGAGATTGATTTCTATTCATGCCGTTTCTTTGGTGAAGCATCAACAGCTCTTTGCTTGCCCGAAGGTGTTCACAACTGCGAAATTATCGGAAATGTGTTCACAGACCTTGGTTCATCAGCAATAACCGTGGGTAATGCAATGCAGATGGACTTTGTTGAACCACAGGCTATTGAAGGACCAACAAACATTATGTGGCGAAAGGGCTACACGGCTTCAAACTACTATGGCGATATGCTTGGAATTTCATGGAGAGCAATCAGTGATTACGGTTCATATGTTGACACATCGGATTCTGCAACGGTTCAGCAGTCGCTGAAACCCGGCTGGGGTTGGAGAAGCACCGAAAATGTTCTTGAAAAAGGCATTTATCCGTGGATTAAGATAGATTTGGATAGTGAATATTCAATTGACAGCATCAGACTTTCATTTGAGGACGGACAGTCGACGGGCAAGGTAAGTAGCGTGGAACGCAGTAACTTTGAGGTTCTGGCTTCAAATGACAAGGATTTTAAGGAATATGAAGTTTTGGGAACAGTGACTGACCCTGCAAGTGTAATCACAACAATTGACGGAACAGACAACAAGTATCGTTTTGTTATGCTTCGCAAAACAAAGCTTGAACCCTTTGCTCTTACGGGTATCTGGATTTATAGCTATGACATCGGTCCCTCAGGACAGCGAGGTGCGCCAACAAACATCACCATTGCAAACAACTATATTCAGAGACCTGCGATGGTAAATACCCAAGGCTTGGGAATTCTTGCGTATTATACAAAAAATATGGTGATTGAACATAACGAAATTTATGATGCACCCTATTCAGCAATTTCCTTCGGTTGGAACTGGAGAAATCCTCAGACCACAGGCGGAGGAAACAAGGTGAATTACAATCGCATTCACAATGTTATGAGATATACCAATGACGGCGGTGGAATATATCACCTGGGAACAGGACCCAAGGATGAGCTTGTTGGAAACTACATAAGTCGTCTTGACGGAAATCAGGGCTTTGCTATGTATATGGATGAGGGATCAACAGAGACCACATGGAAGGACAATGTGGTTCTTGAAAGCTCAACAACTGCTCATTTTGCAACATATTCATATAACTGTACCATTGACGGAATATGGTCAGATGTGGGAGTGTTTGACAACCTGACAAACTCACTTCGTGAAGAAGAAACCCATGTGGTTAAAAATGATCACATCATTGACATTACAAATCCTCCCGAAGAAGCGGCACGAATAATGGCGAATGCAGGACTTACCGAGGAATTTGAATATATCCGTGAAAGAGTTCCTCAGAATGAATATCCGTTGATGAAGGGACCATACACCCAAAGCCCATGCTTGCGTGTGTACGACGGAAAAGCGGTAAGACGTGTTCAGTATTTTATCGGTATGGCAAGCAATATTGTGGATTCAGGTAGATTTGGCGATTTGCCATGGCTTTATGCCCCTGAATTTAAGTATACCTTGCAATACCACATTGATAGATTAAGAGGCACGAACAACAGCACCGATGACATTTCGGGCGGCAGAATTGAAGAACAGTCAGCTCTTCGTGACGAAATTGAAAGAGCATATGATTCGGTGAAGCATCCTGAATGGGATGAAATGCTGGCGATGTGTGACAAGAAGATTAGCGAAGCAAAGGTTGGCAATGCACTCGGTTCATATCCTGAAAAAGCAATTCAGCAATTTAAAGAAAAATATGAAGCGGTGAAGGCGACCAATCCTCAGACAAAGGCTGACAAATTTGTGGCGGTTCTGGAGTTGGAAGAAGCCTATGAGGCTTTGGAGGCTCAAAAGTTTGCCGCAGACATTACTTATGTATATGTGGAAGACGGCGAGACGGAAATTGACAAAGCTCAGAAAATCGTTAATATAACTTTACCTGCAGGGGTAGATTTATCATTCGATGATTTAATTGTTGAAACTTCTGCCAACGCAAGAGTTGCGGCTGATTTGAAAGAAGCCGGACATAAAATATCGGTGAGGGTTCCTGTGTTGAATGTTCCGTTGGGAGAATATGATTTCTGGACAATAACTATTAAAAATGATGATTTTGACGGTGCAGAGATGGGAACCATAAAGGCTGAAACCGAAAAATGGTATACCGCAAATCCAAATACAGATTTGGTTGCACATGACGGAAAAATTACATTGCAGCCCTGGTTCGATGCCACAATGTATACCACTCCCATGAAGGAAAATGTGAGCTTTGATGTATGGGCGGAACGACCTGATGTTAATGAGGGTATTGGCTTTATCTTCAGCAGTCAGACCAAGGATTTGGAAAGAAAAGGTCTGTATGAAAAAAATACTTATTATGAGTTAAACATCAAGGGTCAGAACGCAGAGTTATATCAGGTGGTTGCAGGAGTCAGAACAAAATGCACAGAGGTGGATTGTTCGGACTTTAAATACGGTGATTTTAACCGTGTTGACATCAACATAATAGCCCAAAAAGCGACTGACAGTGTAAAAATCAGTCTGAACGGCAAGCAGATACTGGATACTCTGATAAACGATGGAATTGGTTCGACAGGCTATTTTGGAGTATTCAACAAGCATCAGAAATTGATTATCAAAGGCGGTGAGCAATAATGAAGAAACTTTTGACGCTTTTTATTAGCTTTATTTTGATTCTGCAAACGGTGATGATTCCTGTTGCGGCACAAGATATTCCCGAACTGAACGGGTTAACGGATGCGGCAAAGAGTTGTGCGGCATTTGCCTCCACATGGAAGCCCGGCTTTGGGGCTGAAAGTGCTGTTGATGGCGACCCGGATACTGTTTGGAAGAGCGGAGATTCCATGAATGAACATCGTTTTGTTCTGGATTTGGGTTCGGAATATTCAATTGATACAATTGGCTATCTTCCTCAGGCTGACGATGAAGCAGCCGCAGGATTTGAAGTTTATTTGTCAAATGACAATGAATTTCTTGACAAGACACTTGTTTACAGTCAGGGGGATTCGGCAGCTCCATTGACTGAAAAAACATATCTGACAGTTGAGGAAGCAGAAGCTTTCCGCTATGTTGTTGTTGAAAAGTCTGTTTCGGCAGGCAGACTTGGAATTGCGGAAATCAATGTTTATGTTCAGAACGACGGCGAGGCAATTGAACATGAGGCAACCTATCATCACGTGAATAACAATATGAAGGGTAACCGCTACGGCGGAGCACCATCAGGCCTATCGGCAAAGGCTTTCAGTTGTGAATCGGATGTGGGTCAAAAAGCATTCCATACCAGCAACGGTAACCCCATTTATTTTATGTTTGATCTGGGTTCGTCACAGAATATCGGCTATGTGACCTATTCAGCAAGCACCGTTGCTGAAATTCCTTCGGAAAACGATTTGGGACACCGTACAGATTTCAAGGTAATCGGTTCAAATTCTGCAAACTATTCTGATTATGACATTCTTGCAACTCAGGAAGGTCTGGCAGGAAATCCCGACAGCAATTATTCGGGTATGGTGCTTTATGAAACCGACGAACAGTATAGGGGCAACAAATACAGATATGTTGGTATCATGGCGGAGAAGATGGTTGGCGGAAAGGTGAGATTTGCAGTAAACTCTCTTAATATTTTTTCTGCCAAGACGGTTGTGAGCCTGAAGGATAAGGTTGATGTGGCAGTTGATTGTGCGGCTTTTGCTTCAACCTATAAAACTCTCCATGCACCCCAGAATGCAGTGGACGGAAACCCCAACACCTACTGGATGAGCGGAAATTCCGCTGCTGAGCACGGTTTTGTTGTGGATTTGGGACAGGAATATCCCATCAGCGTCATCGGATATCTTCCTCCGGCGGATTTCGAAAGTGCAGGTGGATTCACGGTTTACGGCTCAAATGACAACGATTTGGTGGAAAAAGAAGTACTTGCCACACAGGGAGGTCCGGCATCCTCCGATGAAACAACTTATTATGAGGTACCCGACGGTGCATCTTATCGCTATATTTCTGTTGAAAAGGCATCAAGCGACGGTTCACTTGGCATTGCAGAACTGAATGTGTATGTGCATCAGGATTATATCTCTGATACATTTGGTGAGAATAACCGCGTTATACACATCAACAATAACCTCAAGGCAATGCGTGCCGGAGGTTCGCCTTCGGGATTGACGGCGAGTGCATTTGCAAGCGAGAACAACACAAGCCTGGTAAGTCATTCAAGTGACGGTTCTCCTCTTTATATGATGTTTGACCTGGGAACACCACAAACAATTTCTCATATTTTGTATTCGCTGAATTCGGTGGGAACAGATGATACGCAGATGGATAACCGCAGTAACTTTATGTTTATCGGCACAAACGACCCAAGCTATCAGAACTATGATGTTCTGGTTTATCAGGAGGGTCTTGCGGGACGACCAAGTGTGAAATATTCCGGATTGGTTGTTTATGAAACAGATGAAGCGTACAGAGACACTGCATACCGTTATGTGGGTGCTTTGGCTGAGGAGGTTTATGCAGGCAAGGTGAGATTCTCGGCAAACACAATGAACTTTTATACAAAAGCTGTCAATGTGGCATCTTTAACCTTTGCCAATCTTGTTGCCGTTATGGAAGACGGTGAGCTGAACGTCAGAGGAAGTGTACTGTCAGGTTCGGAAGGTTCATTCATTTTCAGTGCTTTTGATAAGAATAATCAATACCTTGGATGTTGTGGTGCGGAAAATGTTCTTGAAAACGGTGGTACAGGGAATTTGGATATCACGGTTGATTTCAAAGCTGAGAATGTTGCGGCAGAGGATATTGACAATATTCAGATGCTTGTAATTGACAATCTTTCGGATATGAATTTGCTCGGGGTTGTTAATGACCTGACAGGCGTAAAGGAAATCATAACCTTTGAAAATCGGGATGCTTCGGAGTATGAAGAAGAGGTTACAAGAAATACACAGACGTACACTTTTAATGGTTCAACCGATGCGGAATCTGTGTTTGCTCTTGTTATGGATCAGGGTGTAGGCTTTGATGGCGGCAATATAAACGAAATCCGTTATGCTGAAGCAAAGAAACCCAGTGATGAGGGTGACTTTTCCTTTGAGTTTACATTCTCGGATGCGGATGCCCTTGGAGAATATGAAATGAAGATAGGCTCCGAAAATTCAATGCTTTGCGGAAGTTCACAGGTGAATATTCTGGAAAATATCGATACCACAGAGCTTGTTCAGGAGTTCAAGACTGTTTCAGCAACAGACTTTTCTTCATTATTTGATAAATATAAGGATTATTTTTCACAAGCGGCGGCGGATATTCAGCTCATTGGTGATGAATTCGGCAATATGTTTGTGATGATGCGTGACCATGCTGAACTGTTTGATTCTGAGCTTACGGAGATTGATTCGGTTCAGGATGTTGAGGCGATTTTGGGTATGGCAGTCGTGGCAGGCTGTGTTAAGTCTGAAAAGGATTATGATTCCGTAATTAGCCCATATATAAAGTTTTTGCCGGACGTATTTTCTGAATATTATAACAGTGAAGAGTTTGAAGAGCTGATGACAGAGGTGAAAAAGCATATTGACCTTGACTCTGCAGAAGATTTTGCTGAAGCTATGAAAAGAGCGGTGGCATTGTCATTGATTCAGGAAGGAAACAGCAAAGAGATAATCACGGCATTGGAAAAATATGCCGATGCGCTTGGAATTTCGGAAAAGACCTTGAATACTGAGGTTACTTATCTTCAGATTGCAAAGAATTTGAAGAACTCTGCCACAGCAGTCAAAGGCTATGCATCGGGAATGAACAAGGAAGTTGCTGATATCATCAGCGATATTGAAAATACTAAAAAGGATAATTCACCTTCGGGTGGCGGAAGCGGCGGCGGTGGAGGCGGCTATAAAGGATATCCCGCAAAACCGGTTGAAGTAGCGCCCGTTGTTCCCACAGTTTCTGAAGTTTCCGAAGAAAATGTTCGTTTTGATGATCTTGAAGGATATGACTGGGCAAAGGATTCGGTTTACCGTTTGGCTGAACAGGAAATCTTGAACGGTAAGGGTGAAGGTATATTTGATCCCGGAGCAACCCTCACAAGGGAAGAAGCTGTGAAATTGATTGTTCTGACATTTGGTTTTGATATATCTGATGAGAAAAATACATTTGAGGACTGCGAAAAGGATGCATGGTATTATCCTTATGTATCGTCAGCAGTCAGACATAATATTGTCAAGGGTATTTCGGCTAAAGAATTCGGTGTGGGCACAAAGGTCACCAGACAGGATTTGATAACAATGATTTACCGTGCTTTGGATAACAGAGGCTTTAACAGTGAACGTGTAACACTTTTTGAAGATTATGAAAGTATTGACACTTATGCTCAATATGCAGTCTCGGTTCTGGCATCGGCAGGAATCATCAATGGCTATGAAGATGGTTGCTTTATGCCAAAAAACAATACCACCCGTGCAGAGGCGGCGGTTATATTTGACAGAGCATTAACCTTGTACGAACAAATGAATGCGGATTAGAGAAAGGAGGTTGAAATTTATGGTGAAAAAGTTAATTATATGTGTTTTGATTTGTGCTATTACCGTAGGATTGATGCAGTTCCCGGTCAGTGCATCAGAAGCAGAATTGCCAAACCTTGCATTGGGAAAGGCAACCACCGCCTATTCATATCAGCATGGAGCATATGATTATTATGTGACAGACGGTAATTATAATACTTGGTGGACACGTGCAAACCCCGGCGATGAAATGTGGGTGCAGGTAGACTTGGGTGCTCAGCACCAGATTACATCCGTTGAGCTTGTTCCCCGTAAGGATTCTGACATCGAACATTACCGTAAGGATTTTGTGCTGATGCTTTCAAATACGGCAGATTTTTCGGGCGAGGTTGTTAAGTATGAAATGGATTCCGCTCCGGTGCCATACATGGAGAATATCATTTTTGAAACAAACGGTCTGCCTTTCCGTTATGTGCGAATTCAAAAGCCTAAGGAATCAGGCACAAACATTGCACACGTGGCTGAAATTGAAGTATATTCCGATTTGAGTGCCCTGAAAAAAGAAGGCTTGAGTTTTGATGATGTGGAAAAGGGAACAGAGCTATATGGAGCATTGTCTTTGCTCAATGCAATTGGGGCGTGTCCTGAAGAAAGTGAGTTTAATCAGGAAAACCTGATGACAAGAGCAACGGCTGTCAGCCTGATTGTGCAGGTCTTTAATGGTGAAGTGACCAACGGGAAATCAATAAGCACACCCGTATTTTTGGACGTTGATGAGGCAAATCAATACTTTGACACAATCCAGACAGCATATGCTTTGGGATATATCACAGGTGACGGTAATTCACGATTTCGCCCCAATGATTATGTGACCAGAGCGGACTTTTTGTTAATGACTTTGAGAGCAATGGGCTATGACACATCAATGTATGCTGAACCCATATATTATATTCAGGCGGTAATCAAGCACGGCAAAAAGCTGGATCTGGAAGAAAACACAACATCGGGTGAATATGATGATTTCCTGAAACGCGGTGATGCATATATCATCATGGCAAACGCCATAACCAAGCCTCAGGCAGAGATAATATATTCAGCTGCAGGCGGATATACGGCAGTTGGCCGAGAAAGAGAAAGCCTGCTTGAATCTAAGTATAAGATGATACTTCATGAAGGTATTGTTCAGGAAAACAAGAAGACCTCTTTGATTGATGAAAAGAAAGTTGCAAACGATACTACTAAAGCAGTCGTAGGCGGCAAAACCTTTGATGACAGTGAAAATATGCTGAAAGACAGTCTAGGAAAGCACGTGACGGTGGGAACATATGAGGACAATCCCAACAAAATTGTCGTTTTCTGGGAAAGTCCGGAAAACAGCGAGATAGTCATTGATGCATCGGCTTTGGATTGCACGGAATCAGATATCAGAAGCAATGTAATAAAGGCTTATGATTCATCTGACAAAAGCCGAAAGTATACTCTTTCCGAAAAATATGATGTGGTTTACAACGGTGTGGTGCAGCTTTCATATCAGCCTTCCGATTTACTTATAGAAAACGGTGATATTACACTTTTGGATAATAACGATGACAAAAGGTTTGATGTGGTATTTGTAAATGAATACACAGTGCACCGTCTTATGTCGGTATTCGTTCAGGATGAACGTCTTTCTCTGACAGATTCCGAAGGTCAAAGATTTACATTTGATGAAGAAAATGTAACATATTATAACTATCTTGGCAATGTGGAGAAACTCAAGAGACTGAAAGCAAATCAGGTGGTAAAGGTTTACACATCAGCGGATGGTGATGTTGCGCGGATCGTTGAGTGCAAAAAGCTTGAAAACCGTGTTATTGAAGCTACATCAGGTGAAAGCTTTACGCTCAGCGGAGTTGAGTATGAATTTGCTTATGAAAAGGACAATATCCCCGGAATGTTTTCGCTGGGTGATACCGTGACAGTATTTTTGGATGACAGTGACAGAATTTTGTGGATGATCAAAGCTGAAGAAGTTTTGGGTCAGGACTGGATCATTGGATTCTTCCAGGGTCATAAGCAGGAATCAGGCTTTGATGAGCCTCTTTACAGCCGTGTTTTCACACAGCACAACAAATGGGAAGTTTATCCTTATGCAAAGAAGGTCAAGCTGGATGGAGTATCTGTTTCAGTAAAGGAACTGAAAAACATTCTGACACAGAACGCAAACGGATTTTACACACTTAATTTTATGTGTTTCAAGCTGAACGGCAACAATGAAATTGCCGAACTGGATTCACTAAACCGAACAGAGCATGAGGAAGATACTTCCATGAATTATTCTGTTGAAAACCGTGTGGGCAGAGAAATGTATTCAAAGGCATCGGGCTCCTTCTGGTTGAATCACACCCAAACTGCAAAAATTGAAAACAAATCTCCCGTTTTTGTTCTTCCGGTGAAGGACGACGGAAACAGCAGTACCGTTAATGGTGACTTCTGGAAAGGATATGCGTACGATGATTATTATCAGGTTTATCCCGAAGTGGTTAATGTGACAACAAACCTGAACATCAAAAACCAGGATATCGATTTGTATATGCAGAACCCTGAAACCGGTTTCTTCAAGTTCGCGGCACAGAGAAGGGAATATGCAGATTTGCAGGGCACCTATGATGTTGTAACAGACCCTGTCGCACCTTCGTTGTTGGTTGAAGAGGTTTCTACGGTATACGACCAAACAGATGAAACGGTGTATATTGAGATATCGGGTTATAATGTACTGACACAGCAAAAAGCCACTATTTATGTGGAAGAGGATGCCATTTTGGTTGAACACGGTTTGTATTATCAGGAGTTTATCACAGCTCCCACAAATGGTGTTGCAACACAGTATCTTGGCAATGAATGGCAGATGGATGGAATTTTGCTTGCGAAGACCATTGCCGCAAATCCTGAACTTGAAAGTGTGTTAATCAAGAGTGCATCAGATATCGGCTTTGGAGACATAATCAGGTATCAAACCCTGAATGGCAGAAAAACCGTTACAGCAGTGGACAGAGTTTTTGATTTTGACGAAAATCAACTTCCCGAACAGAAGCGTGCATCGTGGCTTTGTGTTGGCTCAACCAATGTGGCAACCTATATAGCAACATATTATTATCAGTTTGGCGAGCTTTCTAAGCTGACGGATACCACATATTCATTCCGGACACAGTATCGGGATGAAACCAGCGGTGAATACAGCGAATATGTCTATATGAAGAATATGCTGACAAAGAATTTCCTGTGTGATCCATATGAAAAAACCATCAAAAACATCAGCGATTTGTCGCCATATGAGGCTGAGGCGTACAGACATATGATACTGAACTCAGGCGGTACTCCCAGGTCAGCGATTGTGTATTTGTATAAATAAGCGGAGGTAAATTGTATGTCTTTGCATATTGAGAAAAACAACAGAGAGGTGTTCTGGGACTATCATTTGGTGGACGAAAGCAAGACAACCGCTGTACTTACCATGAACAAACCCATCAAACGTGAGTTGGTATGCACCCTTGACAAACCTTGGGAGGGTGATTCCAGCATCTATTTCAATATTGTTGAAACAGATGAAGGATATCGTATGTATTATCTTGGAATTATGGCAGTACATAACGGTGTTGAAAAGCCTTTTAATGCTTGCTTTATGGAAAGCAAGGATGGAATCACCTGGCATCGTCCTGAACTGAACGTTTGTGAGTTTGAAGGCAATACTAAAAACAATATTATTCTGAAACAGAGCAAGGAGCATCAATTGGACAATTTCTTTGTCTTCAAGGATGAGAATCCTGCGTGCTTGCCCGAGGAAAGATTTAAAGCACTTTCGCATTTTGAGCGTGAAGGAAAGCCTTTTCCTGACAACCGTGAGCTTTGGTGCTATACCAGCCCTGATGGAATACATTTCAAAAAAGCATGGATGATGACCGATGGAAGTGTGCCCAATGGCGGAATTTTTGATTCTCTGAATGTAGCTTACTGGGACAAAAGAAAGAAAAAGTATGTGGCGTATGTGCGGGGTCTTCACAAAGGCCCAGGCGCCGGAACAGCAGGCGGTTTGCGTGACATCAGGTATATGGAATCGGACGATTTCAAAAACTGGTCTAATCCTGTTATCTTGCGATACGGTGAGAAGGATGATTATGAGCTGTATACAAATAATGTAATTCCATATTACCGTGCTCCTCATATAGCTGTTGGATTTCCAACAAGATACACCGAGAAGCACAGATGGCTGAAAAATTTCGACCAGATGTGCGAAGGAAACATTAAAAAGAGAAAAGAGCACTTTGAAACTCTTCCCCGTCTTGCCTGGGCACTAACCGACGGATTGTTTATGAGCTCCCGAAACGGTCTTGACTGGCATAGGTTTGATGAGGCGATGTTCACTCCTGAAACAGAGCACACCTTCAACTGGATATACGGTGATTGCTATCCTGCATACGGTATGATTGAAACACCAAGGGAATATCCTCATATAACCAATGAGATTTCAATGTTTATGAAGGAAGGTCATCGTGGAACAGATCCTGCAAGACTGTATCGGTATACCATACGTTTGGACGGATTTGCATCATTTCGTGCAGTCTATGAGGAAAAGAATATTGTGACAAAGCCTTTTACCTTTACGGGCGAAAAAATGGAGCTTAACTTCAGAACCTCGGCAAAGGGATATATCATTGTCGATGTTCTGGATGATTGCGGAAGACCGCTTGACGGCTTTTCAAGCTATGAAATATTCGGTGATGCACTTGATAGACCTGTTTTATTTCAGGATGGTGCAGAACTTAAGAATCTGGAAGGAAAAACAATTATGCTCAGGTTCACAATGAGTGATGCGGATGTTTATTCATTTGTCATTAAATAAAATTTAAAATAAATAAAGTTCTATGAAGGGAGGATAGCGTTTTTAATAAATCAGAATTCATCATTATGAATGGAGGAAAATGTATGAAAAAATTAATAATTACTTTGATTTTGACAGCTATGTTGTTCAGCATGGTAGGCGTACAGAGTGTCGGAGCGGCAGACAATTCGGCAACTCTTGATGTGTATTCAACCGGCGGCGGCTATCTTGTTATGGCTGAAGGCTCGGCTCTTGCAGGAAAAGACCTGATGTTTTATGCGGCAAGTTTTGACACTCAGAACAGAATGGTTGGTGTTGAATCAGAAGAAGCTACCGTCGAAAATGGCAAGATTTGGGCAAATTTTGCAATAAATGCTCAAAAGGCAAATTATTTTGATAGTATTGCAACCACAAAATTCTTGCTTTGGGACGAGACGACAGCATCGCCTCTGACAGAAGTTAAGACAAACAGTGCGGCAACTCCTGTTGCAACAGTTGATGCGGCGGCATCTTCTGCTGTGTTTGCATCTTCTGCAACGGACGGACATTGGCCCGAAGCGGCTGTGGACGGCAATGTTGAAACATACTGGGAAGCATATACCGAAGGCGCATCTACTGCAACAGACCAGGGATGTTTCAAACAACGCTATATTGTGGATTTGGGTGCCGAATATCCCGTTAACTCAATTGAATATCTTCCTGCAGATGAGGAATCGGCAAAAATGTTTGATATTTTTGTCACCAATGATTCGCAGTTTGTATTCTCAAATGTTAAGTATATCTGCGCCGTAAGCGAAACAGCTGTTTCCACAACAGAAGCAACTGTTTTTCCTGTGAAGGATGCAGGCTCATACCGTTATGTTGTTGTTGAAAAGATTTTCGGTAATGGTTCTCTTGCCATTAAGGATCTGAAGGTTAATGTACCGTCAGAGTTTTATGATGTTCGTGTTGACAGACAGAATTATCTGACCGATAACGTTTACGGTTACAGAACAGCTAACGGAAAAACAGCCAGTGCTTTTGCTTACAATGTTCTTGGAGGAAAGCAAATCAGTCAGACAACCTATGATGCAATTTCTCTTGCTATTCCTTTGAATAATGTTTCACCTGTCAGCCATATTGCACTTGAATCAGGTGACACCGGAACAGGTGAAAACCAGTTTGATTTCCGTTCTAATTTCAAGATTCTCGGTCTTGAAGCAGGAGAATGCACATTGTCCGGCGGTCAGCCCGTGTTTGATTTGGCTGATGCAGATGTTCTTGTAACTCAGGAAGGTATTGCAGGTCATCCTACTTATGGATTCTCAGGCTTGATTATCTATGATGTACCTCAGCAGTTTACATCAAAACAGTATGAATATATTGTATTCTACAAAGATACAAAGTATAACGACAAGCTTCAGCTTCGTATGAATTCGGTTTATGTTTACAACTATCAGCAGGCAGAAGAATACGACTCAGTAACAGATGCGGCATCTGACAGCATGGTATACACAATCACAAATTCAACAGATCACGCAGGCTTAAATGCTGTTGACAACGACCCGACAACATATTATGAAAGCGGTTCTGCAACAGATGCAAAGCGTAACAGCCTTGTTGTTGACCTTGGTGCATCATATCCCATTGCATCAATTGATTATTTGCCCATGAACAACGACACAGCGGCATCAAACTATTCAATCTATGTGTCAAATGATCCTCAGTTTGCGGCAAAGGAACTGGTTCACAGCCAGGGTGCAACAGTTGCAGACAAAGCTAATGCTACAAATTATGTGGTTGTTGGTGACACACCGTACCGTTATGTTCTTGTCGAAAAGGAAACAGGCAAGCTTGGTGTTGCAGAAATTAACGTTAATGTTCCTTCGGAATATTATGCAGATGCAGTTGGCATTAACCGTGCAAACTTCGAGATTAAGAACAGAGGAACAAAGGTATGGCGTTCAGCTATGCCCAACGCAGTTAAGGCTCAGGTTGGTCAGCTTAATGGTGAAAATACATTGCAGACTTATGTACACACTTGGAATAATCTGTCAGAAACCTCAACGGATACTATGTATCTGTATTATGATTTGGGTGAAGGCGGTGCAAAGGTTGATACAATTGCTTTTGCAGACTGCGCATCGGATGCAGAGCCTGCTAATTTGGCACGACGCAGTGATTTCAAGGTAGTTCTTTCAAATAATGCTGATTTGTCAAACAGCGTGACGGTATATACACAGAATGGCATTGCAGGCGGAAATGACGGCTCAAAGGATTCGGGTCTTGTTCTTTATCATGTTCCCGAAGTATACAAGAATAACAACTATCGTTATGTTGGTATATACAAGGATACCAAATCTTATGTCAATGCGGCTTGGAGCTTGAGACTTGGCTACGGTATAATGGACATTTATACTGCAAAGCCCAAACAGGTGGAATATGATTCAGTGACAGATGCGGCATCTGACAGCATGGTATACACAATCACAAACTCAACAGGTCACGCAGGGGCATATGCTGTTGACAATGATCCCGCAACATATTATGAAAGCGGTTCTGCAACAGATGCAAAGCGTAACAACCTTGTTGTTGACCTTGGTGCATCATATCCCATTGCATCAATAGATTATTTGCCTATGAATGACGACACAGCGGCATCAAACTATTCAATCTATGTGTCAAATGATCCTCAGTTTGCGACAAAGGAACTGGTTCACAGTCAGGGTGCAACAGTTGCCGACAAGACAAATGCAACAAATTATCCCATGTATGACGAAACCCCTTACCGTTACGTTCTTGTTGAAAATGAAACAGGCAAGCTGGGTATTGCGGAAATCAACGTTAATGTTCCTTCGGAATATTATGCTGATGCAGCTGGTGTTAGCCGTGCAAACTTTGAAATCAAGAACAGAGGAACAAAGGTATGGCGTTCAAAGACAAGCACACTTTCAAATGCTCAGGTTGGACAGCTTAACGGTGAAAACACATTGCAGACATATGAGCATTTCTGGAACGAGCTGACATCTGATTCAACAGAAGTACTCTTTATGTACTATGATTTGGGTGCAAGTGGTGCAAAGGTAGACACAATTGCATATGCAGATTATGCATCGGGAACAGACGCATCAAATCTGGCACGCCGCAGCAATTTCAAAGTTATTCTTTCAAATAATGTTGATTTGTCAAACGGTGTGACCATATATACCCAGACAGGTGTTGCAGGCGGAAATGACGGTTCAAAGGATTCGGGAATTGTTCTCTACCATGTTCCTGAAGCATATAAGAATACCAATTACCGCTATGTTGGAATATATAAGGATGCTACTGAGTATATCAATGCATCCTGGAGATTAAAACTTGGTTACGGTATTATGGATATTTATACTCAAAAGTAAAAGGCATATTTGACATATGCTGAAACACAGTATATAATGGTACTATGCAGAATTAGAACTGTTGTATTAAGTCGGTTCTGAACAAAGAAATGACTTAAATCTTGAAAAAGGTTAAGTCATTTCTGCTTTCAGGGCGTAAAAAAAAGACAGCGATTGTTTATAAGTGAGAGGAATGATGTGAGTGGAAAAACTGACCGAAAAGATGACCAAAGACGGAGTGGTCAGAAAGAGAAGGAAGTGGGGCAACGGAAAGACTCTGCAACTGCTGTGTCTTGCCCTGCCGGGAATAATCTGGCTGATAGTGTTCTGTTATGTACCAATGGGCGGCTCCATTGTTGCGTTCAAGAACTTCAAGCCCAAGCAGGGAATTCTGGGCAGTGCGTGGAACGGAATTGACAACTTCAGATTTTTGTTCTCGTCAGATGCGGCAACAAGAATATTGCTGAACACCCTGTTTTATAACTTCCTGTCAATTTTCATTGTTGCGGCAGTTTCGGTAATGATTGCACTGCTTATGGATTTGATTGACAAGAGAGTGTATCTGAAAACCTATCAGACAATACTGTTTTTGCCAAGATTCATTTCGTGGGTAGTTGTGGGATATATGGCAACAATCCTGTTCCATTATGAATACGGACTTGTGAATCAGGTTCTTGAATGGTT
>JAFSDN010000043.1 GCA_017436245.1 Clostridia bacterium | reverse complement strand
TTAACAAAAATACCCTGTGCTGTTTCCGGTCTGAGGAAGAGCTCACTTGAGCTGTCCTCGGTAACACCCTGAAACGTCTTGAACATAAGATTGAACTTTCTTATGTCAGTAAAGTTATGCTTTCCGCAATTGGGACACTTTATGTCATTTTCGTTGATATATGCAAGCATCTTTTCATCCGACCAACCATCAGCCGAAACACCTGCCGCATCCTCAATGAGCTTGTCAGCACGGAAACGTGTCTTACATTCCTTACAGTCCATCAAGGGATCCGAAAATCCGCCCACGTGACCCGACGCAACCCATGTCTGAGGATTCATCAGGATTGCAGCATCAAGACCAACATTGTAGGGGCTTTCCTGAATGAACTTTTTCCACCATGCACGTTTAACGTTGTTTTTCAGCTCAACGCCAAGGGGGCCGTAATCCCATGTGTTTGCCAGACCTCCGTATATTTCAGAACCGGAATACACAAAACCTCTGCCTTTACAAAGAGCAACGATTTTTTCCATTGTTTTTTCGGTATTTTTCATTTTTATCACATTGCCTTTCCTGCTCACTGAATTGATATGCTTCCGCCGTGAGCCTGCGAAACATTGAATCGACTTCAATTTCAAAGCCGATGATTTACATAGATGGGTGTATTATATCACAAAAAATATATTTCTGCAAGTTTTTTTTACGATTTTCAATTTCTTTCTCATGTATGCTTATAGCATATATTTAAAAGCTAACAGTTTATTAAACTAAAAGCAATATTGTATTAAACTATTCACAAAAGGAGGAATTTCCATGGATTACACTCTGCTCGGGCGCAACATCGCCGCAAAAAGAATTAAAAATGGTCTGACTCAGGAACAACTGGCAGAACAGATAAATGTTTCAACCGTGTTCATAAGTCAGATTGAAACCGCCGTAAGGAAGCCCAGCCTTGAAACAATTTATAAAATTTCATTGACATTAAACACCACAATTGATACATTGATAGGTAACGAAAGCACTCAGGTAAAATATGACGAAATACTCAATTTTCTGCACGGCAGAAACAATGATGAGCTGTGCTTCATCACCTGTATTTTAAGGGAAATATGCGCCAATCTCAAGGACGGAAAAATTTCAAGTTCAATAATCCCATAACAAAACCTACCCATACAAAATTCTACGACACCGGGAGCAATATAACTTATGTATAAATCCGAACACATAATCACACTCAGACATTATCTTGTTTTATCCGTTACAGCCTTTACATTCGGAATAATTTACGCAACAACTGCCTCAGCAAAGAGCCTTTCCTTTTTTGTGCAGCTCCTGATTCTGACAGCAGCACTTTCATCCGTTTTTCTATTCTTGCGTAAAGTCCTAATTCAAAAATACGGAGTTCCCAAAAAACCTTTTGTCCTGCCGCTGTTTCTTTGCATTTGTGTTTTGCTTGGCATATTCCGAATTACTGCCGAAAACATACTTTTCCCAAGCAGGCTGGATTCCTGCGAAAAAGGAGCCGCCTGGCTGACGGGAACCGTAAAAACAAATCCCAAAGCCACCAAAGACGGCTTTTCATGCTATTTCCAAATGGAGGTCTTTCAAATCAACGACGAAGATATTCCCTCCGAAAGCATTATGATTTTTATGCCCAAGGCCCGTGGCATGAAGCTCTCCAAGAATCAGGATATTTGTTGCTGGGCACGGATAGAAAAGCACAGCCCCATCGACAAAAGCAACATATATAATTATGAAACCACATTAAAAGGAAAAGGCATTTTTCACACAGGCTCGGTGAAAAATGCCAATCTTGTCACATTTACCAAAAGCACCACCGCCGTATCAAAGCTCCAGAGTGCAGGTGAAGCTGTATCTTCCCTTGTCACCTCTGCCATTAATAAGGCTCAGCCATTATCGCACAACAACGCCCTGATTTTGAAGGGAATTCTTGTGGGCGACAAAGCAGATTTTTCCGACACCTTGTATCAAAAATTCTCCTATGCGGGACTTTCACATATTGTTGCCGTTTCGGGAATGCATCTTTCCATATTATTTGCCGCAATCACCCTGATTCTCAATTCCCTGAAGCTCCGAAAGAGACTTTCTCTTGTGATAACAATACCCCTTGTTGTCCTTTTTGCCGCAACGGCAAAATTCACGCCTTCGGTATGCAGAGCCGGAATTATGATACTGATGATGCTGATTGCATCCATCTTTCTCAAACGCTATTCGCCAATAAACGCGTTGTTTCTCTCATTGGGAATAATTCTTTGTGTTTCGCCCTATTCGGTTTATTCACAAAGCCTCACACTTTCATTCTGTGCCACCTTGGGAATACTCGTTTACTACAAATATATTGCATACTTTTTGAACAGATTGATTCCGCTTTTCAAAACCGGTTCGGATTTCATCAACAATATAGTTTCGGCTGCATTGAAATTTGTCTTATCCTCCGTGGCAATTTCAATTTCTGTCACCATAACAACATCGTATTTCTCACTGCTGTTCTTTGGAAGTGTTTCCTGGGCGCAGTTTTTGACCAACATCTGGATAATTCCAACCGTAACAGCCGTATTCTGTCTTGGGTACGCCGTATGCATATTCCAATACCTATTTCCGCTCCTTGCATCAATCCTGTGTCATCCTCTTAATTTTCTTCTTGACATAATATCAGCAACCGCAAACCGCTTTGGGCAAGTGAGCTTTACCTTTCAGTTGGAAAGCGAAAGCCTGAACCTGATTGGCTTTGTTGTGTATATGGGACTTGCAATATTGCTGTACCTCGTTCTCAAAACAGCATATGACCTCTCGGAAGAAACCGCCATAATGAGAGCAAGCCACACCCAAACATACAAATCACCCGCCATTCCAAAACTTTAACAGCCGCAGAAACCATCGCTCTGTCTTTGCAAGTCTGCATCTCACCTTGCCGCTTAAACCACTTTGTCTATTTTAATTATATCAACTATTTTTATAACCGTCCCGTCACGGGTAATAATCTCGCCCTCAAATTCACGTATTTTTTTCACATAACAGCGTTTTGTGAAATACTCGCCGCCCTCTTTTTTGTCATCGGGTATAAAATAGGTTATCTCATATTCTGAGTCAAGATTTTCACATATAAAAATCAGCTTTCGGTTCAATTCTTCCTTTTCATAATCATCAAGCTCAATTCTTGAATCCGTAAGCCTTGCCGACTCCTCTACCGCCGCATCATATCCCGTAAGCGCCGCAAATGGAGCAAACTGCGCCGCTCGATTAACCTCACTTGGGAAATCCGCCTCAATTTCAGGATTCGGATACGGCAAATTTATAATATCATTCATATCTGATTTCACATCCCCTATGCCTTATGTCCACCGATTTGCTTGTTTCTGTCCTTTGTTGTTGCGCCTTCCTGAAGATTCGTCCCCTTGAGAATTGCATTTTTCCCGAACCTCTTTCTCAGCTCAATTGTCGCCTCCTGAATGCTCCGCTCCTTTTCAAGCTCAAGCTCCGTCCTTTTCCGTTGTTTTTCAAGCTCCTCATAATCCGTAAACAAGTCCAGCTGTTCATAATCTTTATGATGCTTTATGTCAGCTTCATTTTCCAGATGATTGGCACAAATGGTAACCCGTCTGGCAAGCAGATTTTTGTCCACAATACGGTCAAACAGCTCCATAACCGCATTCTGAATCAGCATGGTCGAAGACGTCTTTCCTTCAAGATTGGTGGTACCATGGGCATGCTTTGGCACCTGCCGGCCATAGTAATCGGTGGTTATTTCGCCCTTATACCCTTTTTTTATGTCAATGTTCGAAAGGTTTTCAATATCATACCCAACAGTCAGAACAATCTGATCTGTCACAAGCCGTTTTTCAACAAGGTCAAGAACAAGAAGCTCGGTCATCTCCCGAACAATAATTCTCGTTTTTTCAAAATCGTAGGGGCAATGAAGAACCTGACCTGTGCTGATACTACTGTTTTCAGGCGTATACGCTCTTGCCTCTGCCAAAGTGCAGGGTTCATATCCCCACGCATGGTCAACAAGCAGTTTTGCATTGATTCCAAAGAGCTTCAAAAGTCTCTGTCTGCCAAATTTCGACAACGAAAATCTTGCAACATCACCCATGGACCTCATTCCGTTTTCCTGCAATTTTTTTGAATATCCACGCCCCACACGCCAGAAATCGGTAATCGGCTGATGTTCCCACATTTCTCTGCGATAACTCATTTCATCAAGCTCGGCAATACGCACACCATCCTTGTCGGCAGGCATCTTTTTTGCCTTGATGTCCATTGCGATTTTTGCAAGATACATATTTGTTCCGATTCCTGCCGTTGCAGTTATGCCCGTGACCTTCAGCACATCACGGATAATCTTCATTGCAAAGTCATAGGGGGTCAGTCCGCTTGTCTTGAGATACGAGGTTATATCCATAAAAACCTCATCAATGGAGTAAACAAGAATATCCTCCGCTGCAACATATTTCAGATAAATCTCATAAATTCTCGTTGAATACTCCATATAATGCGCCATTCTGGGCGTTGCAACAATAAAGTCCACCGCCAACGACGGATTATTCATCAACTCTGCCTTGTCATGGGACTTTCCCGAAAATCCGCGGCCCGGTGCCTGCATCTTTCGCTCAGCGTTAATCTCTTTCACTCGCTGAACAACCTCAAAAAGTCTGGCTCTGCCCGACACTCCGTAGGCTTTCAAAGCAGGCGTAACCGCAAGACAGATTGTTTTTTCCGTCCTTGAACTGTCTGCAACAACAAGATTTGTCTGCATCGGGTCAAGACCCCGCTCAACGCACTCCACCGAGGCATAAAAGGACTTTAAATCAATGCAGATATATGTTTTGTTTTCACTCATTTTACGCCCCCCGTGTGTCTATCTGAGCCCGTCGAAGACTCTCAAAATCAAATTTGCTTATAATAATATTATGTCTCTTTTTCCTTATCAAAAATACTCTTTTCCTTTTGTTTTTTAATATTTTCGATAATAGCATCTATGTTGTCAATAATAAACTGCTGTGCAGTATGATTATAAACCACAATTTCATAATTACCATATTGTCCGATTCTCAATTCGGTTGAAATTCCAATATTTTTACCCATTTCCGTTGGAACTTTTGAAGTTTTTCCGTCAGTCTTTGTCAAAACCTCCAGCATACCAATTTCAACCAGCCATCCTGCAATATTTCTGTACGAAATTTTCTTCATTGTATTGGTATCAATCAGTTCGTTTATTCTATCGGCAATCTTGCTGAGAGCAATTGCCTCATCCGAAAATTCATACTTTTGTATTTTCTCAAAAGTTATGGCAAAAGGTACTTTTTTCATTCTTTTTGCAGAAACAACGCCGCCATTTTCAATCACCTGACGAAGTACATCTGATACATAAAAGAAGCATCTTGACAAACGCACATTATTCACCGCATCACCATCAGGAATCACCATATTGTCAATGGGATTGATACCGTTTGCAAGCTTATCAATATACATCTTTGCTCTTTCCATTTTTTCAAGTTCTGTCATTATTCAAAACCTCTCTTTCGCCAATTTATATCAAAATTCCGTTACAATGGTCAATCTCATGCTGAATTATCTGAGCTGTAAAGCCATCATATGTTTTCATTCTCACCTTGAATTCAGCAGTCTGATACTGCACCTTGATTTTTTTATATCTTTTTGTTTTTCTTGGAGCCCCGACAAGAGACAAACACCCCTCCTCGGTTTCATAAGACTCTGACGCCTTTATAATTTCAGGATTGAACATTGTCACATACTTTCCGTTGTCATCAAAGCATATAATCCGTTTTTTCACGCCAATCATATTAGCCGCCATACCAACGCATCCGTCCTTGTGCGCTGTCAGCGTATCAAGCAAATCCTGCGCCGTCTGCAAATCCTCTGCCGTTGCCTTTTCCGATTTTTGACCCAAAAATATAGGGTCATGCATCAATTCTTTTATCATATCAATCTTCCTTTTTTTATTATTCATTCACCCGGCTTGCCAAAGACTCCTACTCCGCATCTTCATCCAACGCTTCAATATAATGAATGTGTCGTGTGGGAAAACATTTTCAATGTTTTCCTGAGTCAAAACGCTGTTTTGACAAGGAATTTGCGTGGCAAATTCCCGGCACTTCATTGCAACGAAGTCCTCGAAAATTATTTCTCGAAATAATTTTCATAGCAGCAAAATGTTTGCTGCTGTGAAATAGCGTAATTACGCTATTTCGACTGAGGACGTTCGTTATAAAAACTCACAGGCCGAAAACCGTCATTGCACGAAATCATGGCTGATTTTTTATTCTTCATCCATCCGTCATAAATATTCTCTCCGCCGTGTGCCAAGGTCATCACAAAAGCCGAGATGCTGTCCCACGCACTGTCACAGAAGCCTTCGGGCTTCTGCCACCCGTTTGCAATAAAAACCTGACCCAATTTCATGTCACAGGCATGCTCAATGGGGTTTTCGTACTTTTCAATCAAATCATCATACCTCGCCATTTTCACAACGGTTATTCTGCACTTTTTCATTATTTTTCTCCTTTTTCGGTTCGGTTAATGGTTCACTCTGTTTGTGAAGTTTTGAACATTCGTTCAAAGTGAAGTTTTTTCTACGCAAAAGTGAAGTTAAGTTTGCCACTTCGCCGTCAGGCGAAACTTCACTCACAAGGTGAACTTCACTATCGCAAGATAACTTCACTTGCCCGCAAGGGCAAACTTAGTTGATTTCAAGCTTTGCTTGAAATCATTATACCACACAAATCTTCTTTTTTCAACCAAAAAAAGAAGCCCGAAAACCCGGACTCCTGAATTTGTATATCTTTTAAATTTACGATTTGAACGAAACCTTGTCAACATCCGTTTCAAACTCTTTTTCCTGATTCTTTGATGGCTCCGACATGCTGAAATACATTCTCGCCGCCTTTGTTGTGCCAAAATCACGGTTTGAGCCTGTGTTCTGAACTTTGTTGAAGGCATCACGAAACATTGCATTGTGGGCTTCCTCACGGTTAAGCAAAAAGTCAATGGTCTCCTTCACCTGTTTGTCATCAATCTGCCGATAAAGGTATTCATAAACCACCTTTGCACGTTGCTCCGATGCAATGTTCGAAAGCAAATCGGCACACAAATCACCCGTAACACTCACATAATCGGCATTCCACGAATATCCCGATGCATTAATCAGTCCCGGATTCAATCCAAGCAAAACATGGGTCTGAATTTCACCTGCAGGAACCGACGTTGCATCCACATCATGTCCGTTCAGGAGATTTATGGTCTGAGCAATCATTTCCATGTGTCCAAGCTCCTCGGCTGCAATATCAAGAAACAAATCCTTTATTTCAGGGTCTTTTATTCTGAAGCTCTGTGACATATACTGCATTGCCGCCTTCAATTCACCATTGGCACCGCCAAGCTGTTCCTGAAGAAGCGCCGCATACTGCGGATTGGGTTTTTCAACCGATACGGGATGAAACAAAAGTTTTTCGTGCTTAAACATAAACATCAACCTTTCATATAAGTTTTCATATATTATTTACATTTGTAACCAAAAATAAACTTGAAAATATACATTGTATGTGATATTCTAAAATCAGATTGAGGTGCATTACAAATGAATAAAAAAAATATTAAAAAGATTTTTATCCGCACACTGCTTGTTCTGCTGATTCTGGCGGTTGTTGCGATTATTGCTGTTCTTGTCACAAATCAGCACGTAAAATCCACGGCAAAAAAGAACATTTTCACTCTTGAAGAACTGCCCCGGGATACGGAATTTGACTGTATTCTTATTCTCGGCTGCGGAGTGTATCCCAACGGACAGCCAAGCCCCATGCTTGAAGACAGACTCAAACGTGGCGTTGAGCTTTACAAAAACGGTGTTGCTCCCAAAATACTGATGAGCGGAGACCACGGACAAACCGGATATGACGAGGTTAATGCTATGCGCGACTATGCCATAAATCAGGGCATCCCCCCTGAAGATATTTTTATGGACCATGCAGGATTTTCAACATACGAGAGTATGTACCGCGCGCGGGACGTATTCTGTGCCAAAAAAATCGTTATAGTTACCCAGAAATATCACCTGTACCGCGCTGTTTATATCGCCAACAAACTCGGGCTTGAAGCCACTGGAACAGACAGCGATTACCGTCAGTATGTGGGACAAATCTATCTTGACATCCGTGAAGTTGCTGCACGTTGCAAGGATTTTCTGACCTGTATTTTCAAACCCGAACCCACATTTTTGGGCGAAGCAATTCCCGTCAGCGGCAGCGGTTTGCTGACTGTTGACTGACGATTTGCAAATTTTCTCAAAAAAATATTGACAAATTTGGCAGGTAGTGATATAATACCTCAGTTGGTGTGTGCAAACATATCAATATATAAATAAAATACGCACATCATACGATTGTTCGGGCGGTGCTGAAATACCCATGACAGCTCCCGTACAAGGTGACTATGGTGGAGGTGTAAACTTTTGGAGGTGCAAAATCATGGGAGTAATTCAAATGAAGCAATTGCTTGAAGCAGGTGTTCACTTCGGACACCAGACACGCCGTTGGAATCCTAAAATGGCGGAGTACATCTTTACAGAAAGAAACGGTATCTATATTATCGATCTTCAGAAAACTGTAAAGAAAATCGAAGAAGCTTACTACTTTGTTCGTGACATCGCAGCAGAAGGCGGAAACGTTCTTTTTGTTGGTACAAAGAAGCAGGCTCAGGATGCAATCCGTGAAGAAGCTGAAAGAACAGGTATGTTCTACGTTAACGCAAGATGGCTTGGCGGTATGCTCACAAACTTCAAAACAATCAAGAGAAGAATTGACAGACTTTACCAGCTCAAGAAAATGAACGAAGACGGAACAATGGAACTTCTTCCCAAGAAGGAAGTTCTCAAGCTCAACCTTGAAGAAGAACGTCTTGAAAAGTTCCTTGGCGGTATCAAGGAAATGAGAGATCTTCCTGCGGCTATGTTCGTTGTTGATCCCAGAAAAGAAAAGAATGCTATTGCCGAAGCTCACAAGCTCGGTATTCCCGTAATCGCTATCGTGGATACAAACTGTGACCCCGAAGAAGCTGAATTCCCCATTCCCGGAAACGACGACGCTATCCGTGCCGTAAAACTTATTGTTTCTACAATCGGTAACGCTATCTTAGAGGGTAAGCAGGGTGAAGACTTCTCAGCTGCAGCAGAAGAAGCAGATGATGCAGAAGACGTATCACTTGATATGATTGAAGAATAATTGAAATTTTACAGAAAGCGAGTGTAATATATTATGGCATTTACAGCACAAGATGTTAAAACTCTCAGAGAAATGACAAACTGTGGTATGATGGACTGTAAGAAGGCTCTTACAGAAACCAACGGTGATATGGACAAGGCTGTTGAATTCCTCAGAGAAAAGGGCTTGGCAACAGCTGCCAAGAAAGCAGGCAGAATCGCTGCTGAAGGTCTTGTTACATCAATGGTATTTGATAATGTTGGTGTTGTTGTTGAAATCAACACCGAAACAGACTTCGTTGCAAAGAACGCTGACTTCCAGAAGTTCGTTGCTGACGTTGCTGAATGTATCGCAAAGACAAATCCTGCTGACGTTGAAGCTCTGAAGAACGAAAAGCTCTATGGTGACCAGACTGTTGGCGAAGCTCTCACCGAAAAGATTGCAACAATCGGTGAAAACATGAACCTCCGTCGTTTCGAGAGATACGAAGGTGTTAACGTTGCTTACATCCATGGCGGCGGTAAGATTGGTGTTCTTGTTAACTTCAAGCTGGGTGACGAATCAAAGGCAGCTGACCCTGCTTTCCAGACAGCAGCCAAGGACGTTGCAATGCAGATTGCGGCAGTTATGCCCAAGTATGTTAAGAGCGACGAAGTACCTAGCGACGAAGTTGAAAAGGAAAAAGAAATCCTCAAGGCTCAGGCTCTCAACGAAGGTAAGCCCGAAGCAATTGTTGACAAAATGGTTGCAGGACGTATTCAGAAGTTCTACAAGGAAATCTGTCTTGTTGAACAGGCTTACGTTAAGGACGGCGATTTGACTGTTGCAAAATTCCTTGCAAACGTTGCAAAGGAAATCGGCACAGACATCGAAGTTGTGAAATTTGCTCGTCTTGAAAAAGGCGAAGGTCTCGAAAAGAAAGTTGACGACTTTGCAGCAGAAGTTGCAAAGATGGCAGGTAACTAATATTTCGCTCTATTCAAAAAGATGGCGGTTCTTCCGCCATTTTTTTTTGTATACAGAAAAGATTCTTCGCTATGCTCAGAATGACGCAAACTATCTTGTGATAATGGCATGCTGTGCGTAGGCGAAACACCTTTTCCGCTCAAAGCCCAACATTTATCAAAGAGCCTTTTTTCAACATAATTTTCGTTTGTCTCTCCCCAAGGGAGAGCTGTCAGCTTTGCTGACTGAGAGGGGTCATTCTGAGCTTGTCGAAGAATCTTATTTACCACAAGTCTTCTTCACTTGAAAGCACCTCTCCATCAAGCTTTGCTACAAAATCTCCCTTATCACCTGCGGAAAAGTTCTGTAATCATCAATTGTCAAATACGGAAAATCCGACCTGTAAACCGATTCGTCATTACCTCCCAAACCGTAGTCATCTCCGATATAAACCACATTTTTATGTTCCAGATTATGCTCTTTGCAGTATTCATCAAGAGCATAATACTTATTATACGGAGTGGGCGCCATATCAAAGGATGACGAACCTCCGACAAAAACCGTATAATCCGAAAAGACCTCTGAGACATCATCATATATTTTTCTTCGCTTGGCACGGTCGGGGTCAAACTTCAGCTTATCTTCCGATTTTGCCGTTGTGCCCAGAATGGGAAACGTCACACATCCCGACGGATGAAACTCCACATTTTCGCCCGAAAATTCCGTGAATCCGTATTTTTCTCTGAGCATCGTCACCCTCTTCTCCACCGAAGGCTTATCTGTGGGAAAGGTCAAATCTCTCACAATATCAATGGTTTTTGTATTTTCATTATATTCACCATACTGCAAGCCGTAATTTCCGATTATGTCAATGGGATATGCTCCCAGCTGGTTAAAAATTCTCATAACCTGACCTGCGCCAACCATCAACAATTTATATTTTTCTGCAAGCCTGTCCAGTGCCGCCCGATTTTCCGCATCAAGCAGTTGCTTGTGCTGAGTCAGCGTTCCGTCCAAATCCATTGCAACAACTTTTATATCTTCCTTATTCATTCTTATAACCTCCACCTGTGTCGTAATTGAACCAAAGCACCGTATATCTGTCCTTCAAATCCTTTGCATAAAGCACAGCATCTTTAATCTTCTTTTCACCGTACATTTCATAAAACTCCGAGACGTCAATTTCAGCAAGTGAAAGCATATCCTTTATTTCATCAGCCTTGGGCATTTGGGCAAGAATCTCTCTGATTTCTGCTTCTTTTTTCTTATATACATTGATTCTTTCTGCAGTATAATTTCCCACTCTGTTCTGCAAAGCAATACATTCGTCAGCCACATTTTTATATATTTCTTTCATTTTTCCAACATACTCATCTTCGGACACCCGATATAACTTATCTGAAAAAGTCTTTTTCAATATATTCTCTCTGATTTCTGCCGTAACAACCGTTGAATAAGCAACGTCAATTCCATGAGGAAAATAAGGCTCAGAATTAATAATTCCCACAATCTCAAAGAAATGTGAAAGGTGATGTTCACTACCCGATGCAGGTCGTGATGAGCCTGCAAAGCTCATCATAATTCCAACAACAATCAAAGCCTCCATAAGAGCCTTTACACTCTTTTCATCCCTTTCAAGCAACCCCTTTGCAGTATCAAGAGTACTCTGTATCATATCATAAGTAGTGTCATAAATATACTGACAAAAATATTCACCATTCACCGCCTCACTGAGCTTCCAGTCGCAAAGGGCAGAATATTTGCCTATAATATCACCATAGCCTGCTTTTATCATTTCCATTGGAGCATTTTTAAGAATTTCCGTATCTGCAATAATGGCTTTGGGAAGTCCTGCCTTCACCGTTTCCTTCATTCCTTTGAGAATCATGGCTGCACCATCCGATGCATACCCATCCATTGAAGGAGCAGTTGCAACCACCATATACGGAATCCCCGAAAAGAACGAAACGTATTTACATAAATCCTGAATAACCCCTGACCCGATTCCAATAATCAACTCAACGTCCGCAAGCTGTTCATCCACAGTTTTTATGGCGTCTTCATCGGGAATAAGAATTCTTTGTCCACCAAATATAACTTTATTTATTTTTTTATTTTCAAGCACTTTTTCAACCGAATTGCCCGCCGCCGAGAATGTATTTTCATCTGCAACAATCAGAATATTATTGTAATCCTTGCAGATTTCGGTCATTCTGAGCACTGCATTCTTTTCAATATACACATATTCAATGTTACAGCTGTGCATCTTTCCGCATGAACATTCCACACCTTTTAAAATACTGTTAATATCCATAATTCTTCACCCATAATTTTTATATTTACATTTGCTGATAAATGTAGTATACTGTTTTTATCAAAATAAATCAATATTTTGTCAAAATATGGTCAGTTTTAGGCAGTTATGTGATTGTTTTTGAATAAAAATCAGAATTAATCAGCCAAAAGGGGAATTAGATATGCTGAAAAACGAAAGAGAACGGGAAATAATCAATTTTTTGAAAACCGAAGACGGCTTTGTTACGGTCAAAACACTCTGCGAAAAGCTCTATACCAGTGAATCCAGCATTCGCAGAGATTTGACAGCATTGGAGCAAAAGGGAATAATCAAAAAAACATACGGAGGGGCAGAGCTTGTCAAAAGTTTTTCAAATGTTGTGTCCTTTATCAAGCGCTCCCACCATAATATAAACGAAAAAAAAATTATCGCAAAAAAGGCAAAATCCCTGCTCAGAGATGGTGACATTATTTTTCTTGACCAGTCCTCCACCTCTTTTTATCTGGCAAACGAAATTATGTCCGACAGCACTCTGACGGTTATAACAAATAATATTGAAATTCTCAGTCTTTTGTCCAATTCGGCGCTCAGGGTCATTTCATCGGGCGGCATACTAAGCTCCGAAAACCGAAACTGCCTGATTGGAGCAGATGCACACAGTATATTCGAAAATATACGTGCCCACAAAGTCTTCTTTTCCACAAAATCACTCTCGGAGGACGGCATTATATCCGATTGCACCCGTGAAGAAGTCCTTGTGCGGAATGTGATGCTCCAGAATTCCGAACAAAAAATCTTCCTGTGCGACAGCGAAAAATTAGGAACCAAGTCCCCCTACAAGCAAACAACCCTTAACCATGTTGATTTTCTCATAACCGAAAACGACAATGCCGTAATCTTTTCGGAGAGTTTTCCCGCTTTGCAAATTATGTAATTGTTTGTGTAATTAATCAAAATATTGTCAAATTTTTAACAATAATCTGTTAAAAACAGAAATTTTTAAATTTTTTGATTTTTTTTCAAAATATATTTGAATTTCTGTACAAGTTGTGATATAATATTTGCTGTGTGACTATGCGCCGCACAAATTAGTTAAAATTAATTAATTATATATATTTTAAGGAGGCTTATTTTCATGGCTAAAAAAATGAAAACCATGGATGGTAACAGCGCTGCTGCACATTGCGCCTATGCGTTTACTGAAGTTGCTGCTATCTATCCTATCACTCCCTCTTCAAACATGGCAGAAAATGTTGACCAGTGGAGTGCAGACGGTCTGAAGAATATCTTCGGCGAAACAGTTGACGTTGTTGAAATGCAGTCAGAAGCAGGTGCTGCCGGTGCCGTTCACGGTTCACTTCAGGCAGGTGCTTTGACAACAACATTCACAGCATCACAGGGTCTTCTCCTTATGATCCCCAACATGTACAAAATTGCAGGTGAACTTCTTCCCACAGTTTTCCACGTTAGTGCCCGTGCTCTTGCAGCTCATGCACTCAACATCTTTGGTGACCATCAGGACGTTATGGCTTGTCGTCAGACAGGTTTTGCAATGCTGGCATCAGGCAGTGTTCAGGAAACAATGGATCTTGCAGGTCTTGCTCACCTTGCTTCAATCAAGGGCAGAGTTCCCTTCCTCCACTTCTTTGACGGATTCAGAACTTCACACGAAATTCAGAAGGTTGAAGTTATGGACTATGAAGATCTCAAAGGTCTTCTTGACTGGGATGCTCTCAAAGCATTCAAAGACAACGCTCTCAACCCTGAACATCCTGTTCTCCGCGGTACAGCTCAGAACTCGGATATTTACTTCCAGGGCAGAGAAGCTGCAAACAAGTATTATGATGCTATCCCCGGTATAGTTGCTGACTATATGAAGGATATTTCAAAAATCACAGGCAGAGAATACAAGCCCTTCAACTACTACGGTGCTCCTGATGCAACAAAGGTTATCGTTGCTATGGGTTCTGTATGCGAAGCTATTGAAGAAACAGTTGATTACATCAATGCACGCGGCGGCAAGGTTGGTGTTGTGAAGGTTCACCTTTACAGACCCTTCTCAGCTAAGTACTTCTTTGACGTAATCCCCGAAACTGTTGAAAAGATTGCTGTTCTTGACAGAACAAAGGAACCCGGTTCAATTGGCGAACCTCTCTTCCTTGACGTTTGCAACCTTTACTATGGCAAGGAAAATGCTCCCAAAATCGTTGGCGGTCGTTACGGTCTTGGTTCAAAAGACACAACTCCCACACAGATTATGGCAGTATTCAATAACCTTGATGCAGACGCTCCCAAGCACAACTTCACAATCGGTATCGTTGATGACGTTACAAACCTCTCACTTGAACTTCCCGAAAAAATCAACGCTGCTCCCGAGGGCACAACACGTTGTAAGTTCTGGGGCTTCGGTAGTGACGGTACTGTTGGTGCAAACAAAGATGCAATCAAGATTATCGGTGACAATACCGACCTTTATGCTCAGGCATATTTTGATTATGACTCAAAGAAATCAGGCGGCGTAACAATGTCTCACTTGAGATTCGGTAAGAAGCCCATCAAGTCAACATATCTCCTTGATGAAGCTGACTACATTGCTTGCCACAAGCCTGCTTACCTCACACAGTATGATGTTCTTGAAGGGCTCAAGAAGGGCGGAACATTCCTCCTCAACTGTGTATGGTCTCCCGAAGAACTGGAAGAACATCTTCCTGCAAATGTCAAGAAATATCTTGCTGAAAACGAAATCAACTTCTACATCATCAATGCAGTTGACGTTGCAGTTAAGGTAGGTCTTGGACCAAACAGAATCAACATGGTTACTCAGAGTGCTTTCTTCAAGCTGGCTGAAGTTATTCCTTTTGAAAAGGCTGTTGAACTTATTAAAGCTGCTATCAAGAAGACATACGGCAAGAAGGGTGACGAAATTGTTAAGATGAACTGCGATGCAGTTGACGGTGCAATTGAAGCACTTATTAAGGTTGACGTTCCCGCCGCTTGGAAAGATGCTGTTGACAAGAACGTTAAGGAAAACAACGTTCCCGACTTCATCAAGAACATTGTTCAGCCCGTTAATGCACAGGCTGGTAACAAGCTCCCCGTAAGCACATTCGCAGGTATTGAAGATGGTACTTTTGAAACAGGTACATCAAGATACGAAAAGCGTGGTGTTGCAGTTAACGTTCCTGCATGGGATATTGACAAGTGTATCCAGTGTAACCAGTGTTCACTTGTTTGTCCTCACGCTGCAATCCGTCCTGTTCTTTTGAACGCTGACGAAGCTGCTAAGAAGCCCGAAGGTTTCGCAACAAAGGCAGCTACAGGCTTTGCAGGTATGGAATACAGAATGCAGGTATCTCCTCTCGACTGTCTTGGTTGTGGTGTTTGTGCTCAGGTTTGTCCCGCTAAGGAAAAAGCCCTCACAATGAAGCCCATTGCTGAAGTTGAAAAGGAAGCTCCCAATTGGGAATTCGCTATGACTGTTTCCTCAAAGCAGGATCAGATTGACATCACAAAGAGCACAAAGAACTCACAGTTCGCAACGCCTATGCTTGAATTCTCAGGCGCTTGTGCAGGTTGTGGTGAAACACCTTACATCAAGCTCATCACTCAGCTCTTCGGTGACAGAATGATGGTTGCAAACGCAACAGGTTGTACATCAATCTGGGGCGGTAGTGCTCCTTCAATGCCTTACTGCAAGAATGCTGAAGGCAAGGGTCCTGCATGGGCTAACTCACTCTTCGAAGACAACGCTGAATTCGGTCTTGGTATGGTTATGGCCAACAAGAAAATCAGAAACACTCTGGTTAACAGAATGAACTCAGTTATGGATACCGTTAAGCCCGAACTGGCTGACGCATTCAAGGCTTGGATTGAAGGTAAGGACAACGCAGAAGCATCAAAGGCAGCTGCAAAGAATATCGAAGCTCTCATTAAAGATGCTGATATGACCAATCCCGCAATCAAAGAAATCGCTGACCGTACCGACTTCCTCATCAAGAGATCACAGTGGGTATTCGGTGGTGACGGTTGGGCTTACGACATCGGTTACGGCGGTCTTGACCACGTTATCGCATCAGGCGAAGACATCAACATCTTTGTTGTAGATACAGAAGTTTACTCAAACACCGGCGGTCAGGCTTCAAAGGCTACACCTACTGCTGCAGTTGCTAAGTTCGCAGCTTCAGGTATGAAGGTTAAGAAGAAAGACCTTGGTATGATTGGTACAACTTACGGCTATGTTTACGTTGCTCAGATAGCTCTTGGTGCTGATATGAACCAGGCTCTCAAGGCAATTAAGGAAGCCGAAGCTTATCCCGGTCCTTCACTGATTATTGCTTATGCTCCTTGTATCAACCACGGTATCAAGACAGGTATGGCAAACACAATCGCTGAAGAAAAGAAGGCTGTTCAGACAGGCTACTGGCACCTCTGGAGATACAACCCCACACTCAAAAAAGAAGGCAAGAACCCCTTCATCCTTGACTCAAAAGAGCCCACAGGCACAATTAAGGAATTCCTTGAAGGTGAAAACCGTTATCTCATGCTCAAGAAAGCATTCCCCGAAGTTGCAGCTCAGCTCTTTGACAAGGCTGAAAAAGACCTTATCGAAAGATACGAAATCTACAAGAAGAACGCTGAATGCTAATTTCTTGAATACTTCAAACGACCGCTCCACCGAGCGGTCGTTTTTGTTGGTTTTGACAATAAAAAGGATGGTGCAACGCCCATCCTTTTTGTTTTTTATTATCTTATTTTGATTTTACTTTTGTGCGCCGCCAACGCTTGCAATTTCCTTGTAAATCAGCTTTGCCGATTTCACGCCCTCGCACAAGGGAGCAACTTCCAGAGCCTCACCTGCTTCAAGCTTCTCAATGAAATACTTGAGCTCATTATAATAACCGCCAAGGCTTGAAAGGTTTCCGCCAATATCATGTGTACCTTCAAATGAAGGCTTGATTTCGGGCTTAATAACTCCTCCCTCAACAGGATAAACAGCAAGACCGTTTGCATCATTAACAACAGTTGCCTTTTCAAATTTAACACGGAAATTTGCCGCAAAGGGGAAGTCCGCAGGATAGTCCCAGCAGCCTTCAACAGAAACAGCAACATCGCCATAATTAAAGGTTGTGAAAATCTGTTCAATAATTCCCTTATCGTCTCTCACAGCTCTTGAAACAAGGTCATCAGGCTCGCCCATAAGGTATCTCATAAAGTCAACATCATGGATGTGGAGGTCAAGTGCCATTGAACCGCTCTTTGAAGCGTCATGGAGCCAGCCTTCCCATGCCCATGTGGGGTATGAGCTGAGACGTTTGAACACAGCAGACTGAATTTCGCCGTATTCACGCTTGTCGTATGCTTCTTTAAGCCATACATATTCATCCCAGAATCTAATAACCTGACCAATCTGAACCTTTGCACCCGTCTCTTTTTCTGTTGCAAGCAAAAGCTCACATTCTTCTTCATTGAGGCAAACGGGCTTTTCAACAAAAACATTCTTACCTGCCTTCATTGCCGCAACTGCGTGCTCTGTGTGAAGATATGTAGGAAGACAAATGTCAACCACATCCACATCTGCATTTGCAATCAAATCCATGCCTGTTGCATATATTTCAGCACCGTGAACCTTTGCAATCTCTTCTGCCTTTTCAGGTCTCACGTCAGCAACAGCAACAACCTTTGCACCGTCAATTGCATCATAGCAAGCCGAGTGCATACCGCCCATAAAACCGCAACCAATCAATCCTACTTTAATCATTACTTTTTTCCTCCTCCAATATATAGTCCATAGCAGTTGATGTGTTGTAAAGAATCGCTTCAGGATAGTGAGTATAGGGCGGAAGCATTTCAGCCGTAACCCAACCGTCATATCCGATATTCCTGAACTGCTCCATAACAGCAGGCCAGTTAACCTCACCTGCAAGAAGGTCAACAAAGCCATGAAGATCCCCTGCAGCCCTTCTGTAATCCTTGAAGTGAACCTTCTTGATTCTCTTATTGAGAATCTTAATCCAATGTTCGGGATAACCGATATACAAAACATTTCCCACATCAAAGTATGAGCCAACCCAATCACTGCCAACCTTGTCAATGAACTCAGCCATCTCAACAGGCGAAAGCAGGAATCTGTTCCAAACGTTTTCAATACCGATTGCCACCTTCAGCTCTTCGGCATAGGGTGCAAGCTCTTTCAGGGCCGAGAGTGCTCTCTCATATGCAACATCATATTCAACAACCTCGCCCGGCTCAAAAGCAACCTCAACCGCACCGGGAACCACAAGGATTGTGTCACATCCCAGCCATGAAGCAACCTCAAGCTGTTTTTTTGTTACTTCTTTTGCTTTTTTCACGTTTTCTTCATTTGCAGAAGTATAATTATATGTCCAGTAAAGACCGCTGGCAACACTGTAAAATTCAAGACCCAATTCTTCGCCAAAAGCCTTGATTGCAAGAACTTCTTCTTTTGTTGATTCAAGTGAAAATTCACCCGTTTCGTTAAGTGCCAGTTCAACACCGTCAAAACCCGCATCCTTTGCAAGCTTCAGATTTTCTCTGATGTCTGCACCGGCAAAAGACCAGATACTGATACCCTTTTTCATAAAATAGCCTCCTCTTGGATTTATTTTGGCAAAACCTATTGCCACTACTTACTTTTTATGTTATAATATCCAAACAAAAAAGTAAATGCAATCTTTTATCCTAATTGTACATTTTTGTAAACCATATTTTAAACGGAGTATAATTATGAAAACCGGTTCAACACGACCCATATACATAAAGCACAAGCTCACAAACACCATTAATATAAGCAAGATTGTCACCATGCACTATTTTGAGTTTGACAAAAACTTTCACTTTCCGGGAGAACGTCACAACTTTTGGGAAATGGTTTATGTGGACAGCGGAAACGTTTTGATTACCGCAGGCAAACACAGCCATATCTTAAAGCAAGGGGAACTTATCTTCCACAAACCAAACGAATTCCACTCCATCTCCTCGGACAGAAAAACGCCCTCGAATGTTTTTGTAATTTCCTTTGTAACCACCTCAAAAAACATGATGTGGTTTCGTGAGAAAAAAACTGAGCTCTCCTCCAATCTGAGGCATTTCATCAAACGGCTCATTGACGAAGGCAGACAAACCTTTGAGCTTCCCTTCAACAATCCGGAGCTCAGAGAGTTAAAGCTCTGCCCCACCTCACCCTTCGGGGGTCAGCAGATGATACGGACAACCCTTGAACAATTGCTCATTATGCTGATTCGCAACCAGGAAAAGAATGCCGAAACTCCGCAGATTTTCCCCGACAAAGAGAGCATGGACAACCACCTTGTCAATTCCATCATAACTCTCATGCAGGAGAACATATACGGCAGAATCACCGTTGACGAGATTTGCCGCAGCCTGAATTACAGCAAAACCTACATTTCAAAAATATTCAACAAAAACTGCAGCTGTACAATAATTGAATACTATACAAATATGAAAATTAAGGAAGCCAAAAAGCTCATGCGTGAAAACACATACACCATTGCCGAGATTTCGGGAATGCTTTGCTTCAACAACCCTCATTATTTTTCACGGGTTTTCAAGAAAGTCGCAAAAATGACCCCAAGCGAATATATCCGCTCGGTATCCGAATAAACACGTGTTCTATAATAAAATCTATCACTTTATAATCATGGAGGTAAAAATGAAAAAAATAGTTACTCTTATTCTTATTGTTCTTTCACTTTTGCAAATTTGTCCGATATGCGCAGATGAAGCTGTTTCTGTTTTTCTTGACAATGAGCAAATACAGTTTGATGTTGAACCGATAGTTGTAAACGACCGCACAATGGTTCCCATGCGGGCAATTTTCGAAAAATTAGGTGCTGAAGTCACATGGGACGAAAGCACAAATACAGCAATTGCCTATGATTACAGCAAAATGTACGGTGTTTCAATTACAATCGGAATACCGCATATGCTGGATACCTTTTTGACCCCCATTCCCCTTGACGTTCCTGCCATGCTGCACAACAACAGAACACTTGTACCGCTGAGGGCAATTTCCGAGGCTTTTGAATGTCGTGTTGAATGGGATGATGCAACAAGCACCGTAAATATTTACAGCAAGAGCTTTATTGACTTCAGCAAGGAAACCGAACAAACCACCGTAAAGGTCGGAACCGTTGATGAATTACTAAGTAACATCGGAAGCAATAAACACATCATTCTCACCTCAGACTACTATAATATATCAGACGCCCGTAAACCAGACAATCCATATATCGAAAAGAGCGAATACTCAGAGGGATATGTGATTAAAAATGTCATTAATATGACCATCGAGGGCAAAGCGGAAATTGCAATAAATGATATATATGCAGATGTTTTGAGCTTTGAAAATTGCGGAAAAATAACATTGGACGGGCTCACAGTAGGTCATACCGAACCCAATGAAGAATATCTGTGTGATGGATGTGTCACCAGCTTTTCAAACTGCAAGCTTATAAATATTGTCAACTGTAATCTTTACGGCTGCGGTGCAATCGGTGTGTCTGCATATAATGTTGACGAGCTCATCATTGACCATTGCGACATTTATGACTGCAGCTATGCAGGCGTGTTGTTTCAACTGTCATCAAACGTTAAAGTTTCCGATACTGAATTCTATGACGGAATATATTTTTGCGGCGTTTGTTTAATATCCGATTCTGATGTTGATTTCACAAACTGTATTGTCCGTGACAATAAGCTTTCAGAAAACGGACGGCGTCAGGGACTCATTGTGACATCTGATTCATTTTTCACTAAATCCAAAATTAACTGGAACAATTCAAAGTTTATAAACAACAGCTTTCATGAAATAACAAACGATGAAACAAGCAAAATAACATTCACCGACTGCATATTCCAAAACAATACAGGCAATCTTGAACATCCGTCCGTTATTTACAGTAATTAATACGGACAACAAAACAGGGAATCTGAATTTCTTATTGATTCAGATTCCCTTATTAATTACTTACTCTTTACATATTCATCAATAGCTTCTGCGGCGGATTTTCCTGCACCCATTGCAAGAATAACCGTTGCCGCGCCCGTAACCGCATCACCGCCGGCATAAACGCCCGTCTTTGTGGTGAGGCCGCCCTCGTTCTTTGTGATTATGCAACCTCTGCGGTCAGTATCCAATCCAACCGTTGTGTTACGGATAAGAGGATTTGGGGATGTACCGATTGACATTATAACCGCATCAACCTCCAAATCATATTCAGAATTTGGAACTTCAACAGGGCTTCGTCTGCCCGATTCGTCCGGCTCTCCAAGCTCCATTTTTATACATCTGATTCCCCTGACAAAGTTATTTTCGTCACCCAAAATCTCAACAGGATTGTTAAGAGTCTTGAAGATAATTCCCTCTTCCTGGGCGTGTTCAACCTCTTCACGACGTGCAGGAAGCTCCTCCATTGAACGGCGGTATACGATATAAACCTCCTCTGCACCAAGACGCATTGCACATCTTGCCGCATCCATTGCAACATTTCCGCCGCCCACAACAGCCACACGCTTTGCATGAATTATGGGTGTTGCAGAATTCTCTTTGTATGCCTTCATGAGATTTGTTCTTGTGAGAAATTCATTTGCAGAATACACACCGTTGAGATTTTCACCGGGAATGTTCATAAACCTTGGAAGACCTGCTCCCGAACCGATGAACACGGCTTCAAAACCGTCTTCAAGAAGCTCATCAACGGTTTCGGTTTTGCCGATTACCGCATTTGTCACAATTTCAACCCCAAGAGCCTTCAGATTTTCGATTTCACGCTTTACAATATCCTTGGGAAGTCTGAATTCGGGAATGCCGTAAACCAGAACTCCTCCCGCAATATGAAGTGCTTCAAAAACAGTTACATCATAGCCCTTTTTCGCAAGGTCGCCTGCACAGGTAAGCCCCGACGGACCCGAACCCACAACAGCAATCCTTTTGCCGTTTTTCACAACATCATTTGCCTTTGCTTTGCCGTTTTTCATATACCAGTCAGCAACAAAACGTTCAAGTCTGCCAATTCCAACAGGTTCGCCCTTGATACCTCTGACACACTTGGATTCACACTGTCTTTCCTGAGGACAAACACGGCCACACACCGCAGGAAGGGAGCTTGATTTGTAAATCACATCATAAGCCCCCTGAAAATCACCCTGTGCAACCTTTGCAATAAATTCAGGGATATGAATCTTCACGGGACAGCCCTCAACACAAGGCATATTTTTGCAGTTCAAGCATCGCTTTGCCTCGTCAATTGCAGTTTCTTCACTATACCCAAGGGCAACCTCATCAAAATTTCTGCATCTGATTTCAGGCGCCTGAACAGGCATCTCATTTTTCTTCGGTGACATATTAGCCATTATTTTTGCGCCTCCTTAAAAAGATTACAGGTTTCCTCACGGTGCTTGCTTTCGGTTTCACGGTACATGGAGCTTCGTCTTATTACCTCATCAAAGTCCACCTGATGTCCGTCAAAATCGGGACCGTCAACACAGGCAAACTTCATTTCGCCACCAACAGTCAGACGGCAACCGCCGCACATACCCGTTCCGTCAATCATAATGGGATTCATGCTCACAACGGTTTTTATTCCAAGCTCTTTTGTGAGCAGGCAAACAAACTTCATCATAATCAGTGGCCCGATTGCAATGACCATATCATATTTTTCGCCGCCTTCAACCAACTTGCGAAGCGCATCAGTAACAAGACCCTTCTCGCCGCAGGAGCCGTCATCGGACATAAGAACAAACTTATCCGAAACCTCTTCAAACTCCTCCTTGAGAATAACAAGATCCTGATTCCGGAAGCCCACAACAGAGTGAACCTCTGCACCATTTTCCTTGAGCGCCTTTGCCGTTGGGTATGCAATTGCACAGCCAACGCCGCCTCCAATTACCGCAACCTTTTTGAAGCCCTCAACCTCCGAAGCTTTACCCAAGGGGCCAACAAAATCCTGAATAAAGTCGCCTTTGTTCAGTTGGTTCAGCTTCATTGTGGTTGCACCAACAACCTGAAAAATAATTGTGATTGTCCCCAAGCCACGGTCATAATCAGCAATGGTCAGCGGGATTCTCTCCCCTTCCTCATCAACACGCAGGATAATAAACTGTCCTGCCTGAGCCTTTCGTGCAACTCTCGGTGCATCCACCACCATTTTTGTAACGGTGGGATTAAGTTCTGTTTTTTCTTTTATAAGAAACATTCAGGTCACCCCTTCTGTCAAAATCATCAAAATTTAAAAACGACTTTTCCTTCTTCAATGGCAAGCCGTGCGGAAAATTCTTTTCCGCTTTTTTTCGATACAAACCCTGCAATAATGGGCGTTGTACCCTTTTCAAGCAACTGTTTTATGCTGTCAATTGAAATTACTCTTCCGCAAATCACGTTTCCGGTTGAGAACTTGCAGCCGTCCTTGTAGCCACGGCATCCGTACCCGAACTTTGTTCTTGCAACCTCATTTCCGCAAAGGGGGCACTTTCCCACAACATCGCCCACAAACCCGTCAAAGGTCTCGCCCTTCTGTTTGTTTATCTCAAAGACATTGGCAATTTCACCCTTCACAAAGCCGATTGCATCATCAATAGTTTTTATTCCTTTGAAAACACCCTTCAGCTCAACACCCATCTGAGAGGTTTTGAACTTGTCCATAATTATGTTCATCCGCGACAGCGATTCAATAAGATTTTCGCCTGCAGGAAGAATGGTATAAGTATCCTTTTTCAGCTGTATGTACTGGCTTTTCCGGGCATTGTCAATAATCCCCGTCCGAGTGGCTTCTGTTCCCAGTTCAAGGCCTTCAAACATAGCCTTATATTCCGCTTCTTCAATTTCCTGCTCCGAGGCATTTGCCTTTTCCTCCTTGAAGGGATTTTTCAGGTAATTGTTCAGAGTTTCAATTGTATAATGCTTTGGCGGACTTGTTTCCTTTTCAACGGGAACAAAATTTATGTTCACTTCATCACCCTTTTCAAGGGGAGGAAGAATTTTATCCTTCTTGGTGTAATCGTCATACTTTGTCCAGCCGGGATTCACAATAACGGTGCCCTTGAGAGTAAAATCTTCAAGCTCACCCACCGAAATTGTAATCTCGGTTTTTTCAACAGTACACTCCTCAGCGCAAAAAACCGCAACAAATCTGCGCATAATAGCACTGTAAACCTTCATTTCGTTTTCCGAAAGTTTTGTTTTGTCGGGAATTTTGTATGTGGGCGTCAACGCCGAATGAGATTCAATTTTTGAATCGTCAAAAATTGTCTTGCTGAATCTGAATCCAACGGGATACCCCATTTTTTTCACCGATTCGATTATGGTTTTTATCTTGCCCTGCTCTGCCGTTGCCAGATATTCCGAATTGGTTCTGGGATATGTAACATACCCCTTTTCGTACAAGCCCTGAACAATTTCAAGGCTCTCAGCCATGGACATTTTGTATTTCTTTCCCAAAAAATTCTGTAATTTGGTCAAGGAATACAGCTTCCCCGGTGCAAGTTTGTCTTTTTTCTTTTTCTTTGCCGTCACAACCGCCTTTTGAGCATTATATTTATCACACAATGCCTTTGCTTCGTTCAGCTTTGATTTATCAAATTTTTGCTTGCTGACAAGTTCAACCTCTGTTCCGTTGGTTTCCGCCTTACTCTGAAGTGCATAGTAAATATCGGGAACAAAATTTCGTATAGCCATATCACGGTCATAAATCGCCTTGACAATGGGAACAATCACCCTCCCCACACGAAGGAGTGTTCCTGCCCTGAGTGTTGCATAGCGTGTCAGATTCACGCCGTAAAGCCAGTCCATATAGGTTCTGGCATAGCCCTCATTGGCAAGATTGTCATATTCGCTTTCATCCTTCAAGGCCTGCATTGCCTCACGAACAGTCTGAGGGGTCTGGTCAGGAAGCCATATGCGTTTCAGCGCCTTTTGCCCCTCCAGAGCCTTTTCAATACAGGTTCGGACAATAATCTCGCCCTCACGGTCAGCATCGCCTGCGTTAACAATTGTGTCAACATCTGCACGGTTACACAAGGCTTTTATGATTCCAAACTGCTTTTCAACACCCGAATCAACCTTTTTGTCTGCATCCTTTTTAAGCTCAAAAACAAATTTTTCGGGAAAGCAGGGAAGATTGTTCATTGACCAGTACTTATTATCAGACCCCGGTGCATCATAAGTCTCCACATCAGCAAGGGAAAACAGGTGTCCGAATGCCCAGGTAATGATGTAGCCATCGCCCTCAAAATATCCGTCATAACGATTCAACTTCCCGATGCCCGCCATAATGTTTCTGGCAAGGCTGGGCTTTTCTGCAATAATAAGTACTATGTCAAAAACCACCTTTGAAAAAATATATCAATTAATCCTCAAAATCAAACAACTCTGCATTTCTTTCCTTAAAGATTTCATATGCTTTGTCAAGAACTTCAAGGTCTTCTTCGGGAACAAGAACACTTTCGCCGTCCTGCTCGCCGTCAATTTTCAGAATCACAACCTCATCAACCTCGTCATCTTCTTCCTCTTTGTAAGGAATACAAATCACATAGTCCTCGCCGTTGACCTGAACGGTGTCAAGGTGTTCAAAGGTCTGCTTGTTGCCGTCATCATCAAACAAATCCACCAAAAAATTGTCTTCAGCTTCCATATTTTCGTTATTGTTAAATTTTTCTGTCATTTTCAAAAACTCCTTTTTATTTATTTTGCTCCGCTGTCAAGATATGCCTGCAAAATAAATGCCGCCGCAATCTTGTCAACAGAATCCTTTCTTTTTTTTCCACGGACGTTTGTTTCATTCATAAGATTATGTGCCGAAACCGTTGTCAGCCTCTCATCCCACAGAATAATGGGACAATCCACCAAGGATTTCAGTATCTTCAAAAAGGCCTTTGTTTTTTTTCCTCTGTCGCCAACAGTCCCGTTCATGTTTTTTGGGAAGCCAAGCACAATTTTCTCCGCTCCCAGTGACTTAACAAGCTCCGCCGTGTGTTCCGCAACCTTCATCATGTTTTTTTCATGAAAGGTTTCATGGGTATTGGCAGAAAAACCCAAAGCATCCGAAACAGCATAACCCGTCCGGCTGTCGCCAAAATCAACACCAAGAATCATTTCCGCATCACCCCGAATTTTGCATATTGATTTATTTTATCACAATTACGCCATAATCGCAAGTATTTTTTTTGGAGTTTTGCGACATCTGCAAAATATTTTGTCTCATAGTTCTAAAAATCTTTTCCACATTTCCTCTTCACAAAAACTGTTGAATAATGTTAAAATCCGCTCAAAAACCTTGTCCTGCCCACATTTTACCTGTGGATAACTATGTGGATAATGTGAATTGTAACACTCATGTAAACAGTCTGTAAAAAAACTATCTGCTTTTTTATCAATTTATGAACAAATATAGGCTATAATGACAATAATAGTAGTCGGTGAAACGCATTTGCTTTTTTTGTTTGCGATACATCGCAAACTCCTTTGAAAACCATGGTTTTCAAAGACCGACACTATTGCAATCATGCGTGGCTTTCAAGCCAATAGCTTGAAAGTAGCGGAACGTGTTCCGCTTAAAACGGCACTTTGCCGTTTCCACGACAATGATTACAACTAACGTCCTCAGTCGAAATAGCGTGATTACGCTATTTCACAGCAGCAAACATTTTGCTGCCATGAAAATTATTTCGAGAAATAATTTTCGAGGACTTCGTTGCAATGAAGTGCCGGGAATTTGCCACGCAGATTCCTTGTCAAAACAGGGTTTTGACTCAGGAAAACATTGAAAATGTTTTCCCACACGGCACATTCATTATAAATGAAGCCTTGACAAAAGTCGCTTTTTTGTATAAAATATAAAGGATATTGAGTAAATTTAGGAGGCTCCGAAAATGGGACTTACATTAGCACAAAAGATACTGAAAAACCATCTTGTTTGCGGCGAAATGATTGCCGGACAGGAAATCGGAATTAAAATCGACCAGACTCTGACGCAGGACGCAACGGGTACAATGGCATATCTTGAATTTGAAGCCATGGGTGTCCCCAGAGTAAAAACCGAAAAATCTGTTGCGTATATTGACCACAATACTCTTCAGAGCGGTTTTGAAAACGCAGATGACCACCGCTTCATCGGCAGTGTCTGCAAAAAACACGGAATTTATTTTTCACGCCCCGGAAACGGAATCTGCCATCAGGTTCATCTTGAAAGATTCGGCATCCCCGGCAAAACTCTCATCGGTTCAGACAGCCATACCCCCACAGGCGGCGGTATTGGTATGATTGCAATTGGCGCAGGCGGCATGGACGTTGCTGTTGCCATGGGCGGCGGTACATATTATATCACCTGCCCCAAAATTGTCAAGGTTGAGCTCACAGGCAAGCTTTCTCCCTGGGTTGCGGCAAAAGACGTTATCCTTGAAGTCCTCAAAAGACTTTCTGTCAAGGGCGGCGTTGGCAAAATAATCGAGTACACAGGCGAAGGCGTAAAAACCCTTTCTGTTCCTGAACGTGCAACAATCACAAACATGGGCGCAGAACTTGGTGCAACAACCTCAATCTTCCCCTCGGACGAAACCACAAGAGAATTTCTCAAGGCTCAGGCAAGAGAAGAAGATTATACTCCCCTCTCGGCAGATGCGGATGCAGTTTATGACGAGGTTGTTGAAATCAACCTCAGCGAGCTTGTTCCCCTTGCCGCTTGTCCCCATTCACCCGACAACGTGAAATCCGTTGCAGAAATCGGTGAAATGAAGATTGACCAGGTTTGTATCGGTTCATGTACAAACTCTTCACTTCTTGATATGCTGAAGGTTGCATATATCCTCAAAGGAAAAACCGTCCATCCCGATGTTTCCCTTTCAATTGCCCCCGGTTCAAAGCAGGTTCTCAATATGCTTGCGGCTTGCGGCGCACTTTCTGACATGATTGATGCAGGTGCAAGAATTCTGGAGAGTGCCTGCGGACCATGTATCGGTATGGGTCAGTCACCCAATTCGGGCGGTATTTCACTGAGAACCTTCAACCGCAACTTTGAAGGCAGAAGCGGCACCAAGGACGGACAGATTTATCTTGTTTCTCCCGAGCTTGCAGCAGCATCAGCACTCACAGGTGTACTTACAGACCCCAGAACACTCGGTGATATGCCCGACTTTGAGCTTCCCGAAGTGTTCACCATCAACGACAATATGGTTGTTCCTCCCGTCTCGGCAGAGGATATGGACAGCGTTGAGGTTCTCCGCGGTCCCAACATCAAGCCCTTCCCCGTATCGGATGCAATGGCAGACGAAATTTCTGCAAAATGCAGTCTCAAGGTTGGCGACAACATCACAACCGACCATATCATGCCTGCAGGTGCAAAGATTCTGCCCCTCCGTTCAAATATTCCAAAGATTTCGGAATACTGCTTTGCGGTGTGCGACGAAAAATTCCACGACAGAGCCCTTGAAATGGGCAAGAGCATCATAATCGGCGGTTCAAACTACGGTCAGGGTTCGTCACGTGAACACGCAGCCCTTGCACCTCTTTACCTTGGTGTTAAAGCTGTTATTGTAAAATCCTTTGCAAGAATTCATATGGCAAACCTAATCAATGCAGGTATCATTCCTCTGACCTTTGCAAACGAAGCAGACTACGACAGAATTGACCAGTCAGACGAATTGAAGATGACTGACCTTCACAATTCAATAATCAACGCCGATGAGCTCACAATCACAAACGTGACAAAGGGCTTTGACTTCAAGGTTAAGCTTGACCTGTCGCTCCGTCAGAGAGAAATGCTGAAGGCAGGCGGTCTGCTCAACTACACAAGAGAAAACAGCAAATAAACCACAGAAAGGATTTGTATATAATGGAAAAAATCAAAATGACAACCCCCCTGGTGGAAATGGACGGGGACGAAATGACCCGAATCATATGGAAAATGATTAAGGACATCCTCATTCTTCCGTATGTTGACCTTAAATCCGAATATTATGACCTTGGTCTTGAATACAGAAACGAAACAGACGACAAGGTTACCTTTGATTCAGCTTATGCAACAAAAAAATACGGTGTTGCCGTTAAGTGTGCAACAATCACTCCCAACGCTGACCGTATGACAGAATATAACCTCAAGGAAATGTGGAAGTCACCCAACGGAACAATCAGAGCGATTTTAGACGGAACAGTTTTCCGTGCCCCAATCATTGTTAAGGGTATCACACCGTACATTCCCACATGGACAAAGCCCATCACCATTGCCCGTCATGCATACGGCGATGTTTACAAGAACACCGAAATGCAGGTTCCCGAAGGTTCAAAGTGCGAGCTTGTATGCACCGACAAGGACGGAAACGAAATCCGTCAGACCATCCACGAATTTGACGGCAGCGCCGGAATCATTCAGGGTCTTCACAACATCGACAAATCAATTTCCAGCTTTGCACGTTGCTGCTTCAACTATGCACTTGACACAAAGCAGGACATCTGGTTTGCAACAAAAGACACCATTTCAAAGAAATATGACCACCGCTTCAAGGATATATTCAACGAGATTTTCGCAGCTGAATATAAGGAAAAATTTGACGCCGCAGGCATTGAATACTTCTACACACTCATCGACGATGCCGTTGCACGTGTTGTACGTTCCGAAGGTGGTTACATCTGGGCGTGCAAGAACTATGACGGTGATGTTATGTCGGATATGGTGGCAACAGCTTACGGCAGTCTTGCAATGATGACCTCCGTTTTGGTATCACCCGACGGAACTTACGAATACGAGGCGGCACATGGAACGGTTCAACGTCATTACTACAAGCACCTCAAGGGCGAAGAAACTTCAACCAACAGCGTTGCAACTCTCTTTGCATGGACAGGTGCTCTCAGAAAGCGCGGCGAGCTTGACGGACTTGATGACCTCTGTGCATTTGCCGACAAGCTTGAAAAAGCAACAATCAAGACCATTGAAGACGGTACAATGACCGGTGACCTCTACCTCCTTTCAAGTCTTGAAAATAAGAAAAAAGTCAATACCGAAGATTTTCTGCTTGCTGTAAACGAAAACCTCAAGGCAATGCTTTAATCTTCAAAACCGATATATGGAGGATAATCCAATGGAAAAAAACGTATCCGCATCCGTCATCAACAGATTGCCCAGATATTACAGATATTTGGGCGAACTGCTGAATTCCGGAGTGGAAAGAATCTCTTCAAAAGAGCTCAGCGAACGCATGGGCGTAACCGCCTCGCAAATCCGTCAGGATCTCAACTGCTTTGGCGGCTTCGGTCAGCAGGGCTACGGCTACAACGTGGAGTACCTTTACGGCGAAATTTCAGCCATACTTGGTCTGAACTCAAAATATAAAGCCATTTTGGTGGGCGCAGGTAACATAGGTCACGCTCTGACCCGAAACACCAACTTTGAAAAGCGCGGCTTTGAACTCATTGGCATTTTTGACAATGACCCACAAAAAATCGGCATGGAAATCCGCAATCTCACGGTTATGGACCCAAAGAATATGAAGGAATTTGTTGAAAGAGAAAAGCCAACTATGGCAATTCTTTCGGTTCCCAGAGCCGTTGTAAATCAGGTGGCACAGGAGCTGATAAGCTACGGAATCAAGGCATTTCTCAATTTTTCCTATGCCGAGCTTTCAACAAACGATGATGTTGTTGTTGAAAACATTCACCTTGGTGACAGTCTCATGAGGCTTTGCTATAAAATCTCCGAGGCAGATGCCAAAAAATAAGCGTTCAGAAGGGACTGACTTCATCTATGATTAGATTATACAATATTGACCATTTCAGTCTTGACGAAACCTTTCTGTGCGGACAATGCTTTCGCTGGGAAAAGGATTCGGACGGCACATTTTACGGAGTTGTGGCAAATCACGCTGTAAAAATGTATTATTATGACCCCAAAACCATCTATGTTGAAAGCTCAAACCCCGACTTGGTTTATTGGAGTCATTATCTGAATTTTTCAAACGACTACAACTTTATTGAAGAAAAGCTGTGGCAGAACGAAAAGCTCCGCCCCTGCATTGAAAAGGGCCGGGGAATCAGAATTCTGCGTCAGGATTTATGGGAAACCATTGTTTCATTCATAATATCGGCAAACAACAACATCCCCCGAATCAAAAAGATTATTTCCGCACTTTGCGAAAAATACGGTGAAAAAATAGACTTTGACGGTAAAGTTTTTTACGGATTTCCAACGCCCGAAACTCTCGCAGCACTTACTCCCGAGGACTTGTCCGACATTCGGGCAGGCTTCCGTGACAAATACATAATTGATGCTGCACAAAAGGTTGCATCAGGTGAAATCAATCTGGAAGAGCTTCAAAAGCAAGGCAGTGAGGACGCAAAGAAAACACTGATGAAAATTAAAGGCGTGGGCAGCAAGGTTGCAGATTGTGTATTGCTTTTTGCCCTTGGACGCTACAAAACATTTCCACAGGATGTATGGATAAAAAGAATTCTCCTTGAACAGTACGGTGTTGATGAAAAGGACATTGACGGTTTTGTTGAAAAAACCTTTGGAAACTTCGGTGGAATCGCACAGCAGTATCTTTACTATTATTACGCTGTTGAAAAGAATAAATAACCGAAAGGATACAAAACAATGGATGTTAAAACTGCATTACTTGAAAGACGAACCATAAGAAAGTTCACGCAAACTCCCATTTTGGAGCAAGACTTGACCGACTTGATTGAATATGCCCGACTTGCGGCATATCCTGCAAATCTTCAACCTCTTAAATTTGCAATAATTACCGAAAATGAGCTTTGCAACAAAGTCTTTGACAATACAAAATGGGCAGGCTATCTCCCCGACGGCACTCCAAAGGAAGCCGAAAGGCCAACTGCCTTCATTGCAGTTTTGGGTGACACCGAAATCAAAAACTCCTTTGAGGTTGAGGCAGGTGCCGCAGTAACCTCCATGATGCTTGGTGCTCTTGAAAAGGGTATCGGAAGCTGTTGGATTGGTGCTTTAAATAAGAAAAATATCATGGAAGCCCTTGAACTTGACGAAGAAAAATATAATCTTCTTTATGTTCTTGCCCTTGGCTATCCTGCGCAGGAAAGCCAGGCTTGTCCAATGCAGGACAACAACGTAAAATATTTTCTGGACGAAAATAACAAGCTCAATGTTCCAAAGCGTTCCATGAACGAAGTTCTTCTCTTCAAAAAATAGGTTCTATAACAAATGTTGGGATAAACGCTTTGTAAAGATTCTTCGCTGCGCTCAGAATGACTAAGGCTTGCCGATACAAGGTCATGTTGAGCGTAGTCGAAACATCTTTTTTGTACTAAACCCCAACATTTGATAAAGAACCAAAAAATAATGTTAAAAAGCCCGGATTTCACTTGGAAATCCGGGCTCTTTTTATCTTTTATCTTTCGAATCCTTAAACATCTGCAAGGTTTCCCCAAGACGTTTGTTAAAGGATGGCTTTACATCATACTGTGCACCACATTTACATTCAACAAAAAACGAATACGTTTCAACTCTGTCTTCCATAACAGCAAGCAACGACTCGCCACATTCGGCACAGCAACAAGCCCTGTTCTTTACAACAGGCATACGGTTTGCCCTCACATCCGAGCGATATCTTGCCTTTGTCCTTGAAATTTCAATGCTTCCGTAATTTCCGCAGGTACAGCAAAACACCAGCATCATCAGATTGTATCCCAACGCATTTATGCTTCCAACAACCTTTTCACAATTGTCACAGTAAACTAAACTACCGTTGGCAGAAAGCAACCTGGCTCCCACAATATTTTTGTATGTTACACGCTTTGTATTTCTTGCCATTACTTCACAGGTGCAACATTCTTGTCCTTGAGAACAACGTCATGAGCACCGCCCTCAATGATACTGGTTGCCGAAACAAGGGTCATTTTTGCATTCTTCTGAAGCTCGGGGATTGAAAGAACACCGCAGTTACACATTGTTGACTTAACCTTGTTGAGAGTCAACGCAACATTGTCCTTCAGCGAGCCTGCATATGGAACATATGAGTCAACACCTTCTTCAAAGGAAAGCTTCTGAGCACCGCCCATATCGTATCTCTGCCAGTTTCTTGCACGTGCCGAGCCTTCGCCCCAGTATTCCTTCATGTAGTTACCGTTAACCGAAACCTTGTTGGAAGGACTTTCGTCAAAACGTGCAAAATATCTGCCAAGCATAACAAAGTCAGAACCCATTGCAAGTGCAAGAGTAATGTGATAGTCATGAACAATACCGCCGTCCGAACAAATTGGAATATAAACACCTGTTTTTTCAAAATATTCATCACGGGCAGCCGCAACCTCCTGAACAGCAGTTGCCTGACCACGACCAATACCCTTCTGTTCACGGGTAATACAGATTGAACCGCCGCCGATACCGATTTTTATGAAGTCAGCACCTGCTTCAGCAAGGAACATAAAGCCCTCACGGTCAACCACGTTTCCGGCGCCCACCTTAACAGTATCACCGTACTTGTCGCGGATGAACTTGAGTGTTCTTGCCTGCCATTCCGAAAAACCTTCGGAAGAGTCAATACAAAGAACATCTGCACCCGCTTCAATAAGAGCAGGAACTCTCTGTTCATAGTCACGGGTGTTGATACCTGCGCCCACAACATAACGCTTTGATGAATCAAGAAGCTCAGTGGGATTTTCCTTGTGTGCATCATAGTCTTTTCTGAACACAAATGCAACAAGTCTTCTGTTTTTATCTATAATAGGCAAAGAATTGAGCTTGTTATCCCAGATGATGTCATTTGCTTCCTTGAGGCTTGTGCCCTCAGGCGCATAAATCAGCTTGTCAAAAGGAGTCATAAACTCTTTTACGCAAGTTGCATGGTCCATACGGCTGACACGGTAATCACGGGGTGTCACTATACCAAGAAGAACGCCCTCAGCTGTGCCGTCTTCAGTAACCGCAACAGTATTGTGACCGGTTGCCTTTCTGAGCTCAAGCAATTCTGCCAGGGTCTGATCGGGTCTGATGTTTGAATCGCTTGCAACAAAGCCTGCTTTATGATTCTTAACACGTCTTACCATAGCCGCTTCGTCCTCAATCGTCTGTGAACCGTAAATAAAGGACACTCCGCCTTCCTTTGCCAGAGCAACAGCCAGCTTCTCGCCCGAAACCGACTGCATAATTGCAGAAACCATGGGAATGTTCATTGTGATTGCAGACTCCTCACCCTTCCTGAACTTAACAAGAGGGGTTTTGAGACTTACGTTGCTTGTCATACACTCCGCTGATGAATAACCCGGAACAAGCAGATACTCACTGAAAGTATGTGAAGGTTCATTGAAATAATAAGCCATATTCTATTCTCCTATCTGTATTTATATATAATAGATTATTATATAACAATTTACCGCAAAATGCAAGGTAAAAACCTAACTTTTTGCAAATTTATTCAATCTATACAAGCATACCAAAGCATTAACAGTTTTTTTTATTTTTCCTTACTCAACAGCCATTCAAGCAATTCCTTGTTGTAGGCATTTTCCCACACATTATGCGCAACACCGTCAACTCTTGTGTATGTAACATCTGCACCAAGCTCCTTCAGCTTTTCAACCATCCTGTCAGAATAAAAAGGACTGACAACAGTATCCTCCGCACCGTGAAAAGCCCACACAGGCATATCAAGCACACCTGCATTCCACGCCATTCCGCCGCCGCAAACGGGAGCAATTGCCGCAAACAAATCAGGTCTTGCCATGGCTGTGTACCATGTTCCAAAGCCGCCCATGCTAAGTCCTGTGAGATAAACACGCTTTGGGTCAGCATCAAATTCTTCAATCAACTGCTCAACGAATCTGACAATTGATTCAACCCTTGCCGCCCAAAAAGTATTCAAAGGACATTGGGGCATAACAACCGTGCAATCATAATCCTCATTCATAAGTAGCTTTGAAAAACCGTGCACATCCACTTTGGCAAGGTCTTCTTTGCCCTCGCCCCTCTCACCTGCACCATGCAGCTGCACAATCAAGGGCTTTTTTTCGTTTTTTTCGCCACTTGAGTATTCAACAAAAGGAAATACCCATTTTTCTTCTCTGTGTTCAATTCTGTTCATATTGTTTGTTTCCTCCATGTGCTTATTCAACTGATATTATACACCACAACACGCAAAAAAACAAGAGCATACAGCAAATTTGCCATATGCTCCTGATAAAAACTATCTCTGAACTCTGCCCGAGCCATCGCCGCCTGCCAGCTTTTCAACCTCGCTCACCGACACACGGTTATAGTCACCCTCAACAGAGTGTTTAAGAGCCGATGCCGCAACCGCAAACTCAATTGCATCACGTGATGACTTGCCCGTGAGGATTGAATAGATAAGACCGCCGCCAAAAGAATCGCCGCCGCCAACACGGTCAACAATATGCAGATGATATGACTTTGAGAAGTAATAATCCTCACCGTCATAGAGCATACCTGCCCAGTCGTTGTCGCTTGCAGAAATTGATGTACGGAGTGTGATTGCAACCTTTTCAAAGCCAAACTTGTCGGCAAGCTGCTTTGCAACACTCTTATAGCCTTCGTGATTCAGCTTTCCTCCATAAATATCTGTGCCTTCCGCCTCAATACCGAATACATCCTTTGCATCTTCTTCGTTTGAAATGCAGACATCAACATATTTGCAAAGCTCTGTCATTGCAGCCCTTGCCTCGTCTCTTGTCCAAAGCTTGCCACGGTAATTGAGGTCACAGGAAATCTTCACACCCTTTGCCTTTGCAGCCTTGCAGGCATCAATGCAGATGTCAACAACATTGGGGCCCAAAGCAGGTGTAATGCCTGTGAAGTGGAACCAGTCAGCACCTTCAAAAATTGCATCCCAGTCAAAGTCTGCACGTTCTGCCTGCTGGATTGCAGAATACTTTCTGTCATAGATACAAACACTGCCACGCTGTGAAGCACCTTTTTCGAGGTAGTAAATTCCCACTCTTTCGCCGCCACGAACAATCTTTGATGTATCAACACCAAAATATCTGAGACTGTCCACAGCCGCCTGACCGATTGCGTGCTTGGGGAGCTTTGTAACGTAGCTTGATTCCAAACCATAGTTTGCAAGTGAAACAGCCACATTTGCTTCGCCGCCGCCAAAGGTTGCCTGCATCTGATCGTTCTGAAAAAATCTATAATATCCGTTTGGTGCAAGTCTGAGCATGATTTCACCAAATGTAACAACTTTTGCCATTTTAAAATTCATCCTTTCTTCTGTGTAGTCACCCTGAACCCAATCAGAAATCTTTATAAGATTCTTCACTTCGTTCAGAATGACAAAACCCCTTATTTTTATTTTGCTCTTGCTTTTTTAATATTTTCAACAAATTTCTTTGCAGTTTCAGTAATTGCCGCATAGTCACCGGTCTTTGCACCTGCTGTCAGAGCTCCACCTGCACCGCAGGCAACAGCACCCGCCTTAATCCATTCATCAACGTTGTCAACAGAAACACCGCCTGTGGGCATCATTCTTGCCTGAGGAATGGGGCCGTTGATTGCCTTGATAATCTTGGGGCCAAATACTTCGCCGGGGAAAATCTTGATAATATCCGCACCTGCTTCCATAGCCGCAACAACCTCTTTGATTGTCATACAGCCGGGCATATAAGGAACTCTGTAACGGTTGCAGAGCTTTGCAGTCTTTTCGTCAAAATAAGGACTTACAATATACTGCGCACCTGCCAAAATTGCAATTCTTGCAGTTTCAGAATCCATAACGGTTCCTGCGCCAAGAATAATATCATCCTCTGTATACATATCACTGAGCTCTGCAATTACCTTGTCTGCATGAGGAACCGTGAAGGTCAGTTCAATTACGGGAACACCGCCTGCAATACAGGCATCAGCAATTTTCTTTGCCTGGTCTGCACTCTCGGCACGCACAACCGCAACAATACCAACATCGGTTATTCTCTTGATTACTTCTTCTTTTACCATTTTATATTACCTCCAAAAATAATTTAAACACCGCTATATGCTGAAAATCCGCCGTCCACGGGGATTACAACACCTGTAACAAAACTTGAAGCATCATCATCCGTAAGCCACTTGAGCGTACCCAGAAGTTCTTCGGGCTTGCCGAATCTGTTCATGGGCGTTGCGGCAAGAATCTTGCCTGTTCTGGGCGTTGGATTGCCTTCTTCATCAAATAAAAGCGCCTTGTTCTGTGCCGTTACAAAAAAACCAGGAGCAATGGCATTAACACGGATATTCGCATTTGCAAAGTGAACTGCAAGCCACTGTGTAAAGTTTGAAACAGCCGCCTTTGCACCGCTGTATGCAGGAATCTTTGTTAAGGGAGAAAAGGCATTCATGGAAGAAATATTAATAATATTTCCGCCCTTGCCGTCAATCATATCCTTTGCAAAAACCTGAGTTGGAAGGAGTGTTCCCAAAAAGTTGAGATTAAAAACAAACTGAATTCCGTCAGGGTCAAGGTCAAAGAACGAAACAACCGACTGGTCAACAACATCCTCAGGTCTGAAATATTCGTTTGTTGTTGTGCCCTTTGGGTTGTTGCCCCCTGCACCGTTTATGAGAATGTCACAAGCTCCAAAATCCTTGTTGATTTCTGTCTTAACAGCTTCAAGCTCGTCCTTTTTAAGTACATTTGCCGCGTATCCCTTTGCCGTACCGCCTGCCGCCCTAATCTCATTGGCAACAGCATCAGCCGCTTCCTTTTTCAGGTCAAGGATGGCAACCTTTGCACCAAGCTCACCCATGAACTTTGCAAAAGCTCCGCAAAGAACGCCTCCGCCGCCGGTGATAACCACCGTTTTATTTTTAAAATCCATTATTTTGCCTCCCTTAATACTATTTTGCCGATTTTTCCAGAGTCTCCCAGATGCCTGCCATATACATTGCACCAAGAGCTCTGTCATACAAGCCGTATCCGGGTTTTCCGGTTTCGCCCCAAATCATTCTTCCATGGTCAGGACGGAGATAACCTGTAAAGCCCGTTTCATAATAAGCTCTGAGAATTTCAACAACGTCAAGGGAACCACATTCCGAAAGATGTCCGCTTTCTTCAAACGAACCATCCTCCAGAATTTTTATGTTCCGCACATGAGCAAAATGAATTCTGCCCATCCTGCCGTACTTTCTCACCATTGCAGTATAATCGTTGAATTTTGCACAGCCAAGACTTCCGCTGCATAGAGTGAGCCCGTGATGAACATCATCATAAAGTGAAAGGAATCTGTCAATATTTTCTTCGGTTGTAATAATTCTCGGAATACCAAAAATGGGCCAGGGCGGGTCATCGGGATGAATTGCCATATTAACATCACACTCTGCCGCAACGGGCATAATCTCTTTTATGAAATACTCCAGATTGCTCCAAAGCCCTTCTTCACCGATTTCCTTATACTTTTCAATAAGGCCGCTCATTTCATCGGGAGTGTATGAAGCATCCCAGCCGGGAAGAGTCATTTTTGTAGGGTCCATTTTGTCCACATCTTCCTTGTAATACACAAGAGCATTTGAGCCATCAGGAAGAGGCTGGTCAAGGCGTGAGCGTGTCCAGTCGAACACCGGCATAAAATTATAACAAATGCACTTTACGCCATACTTTGCAAGTCTTCTGATATTCTCCTTGTAATTATCTATATAAAGCTGATAATTGCCCTGACGGAGCTTTATGTCCTCATGAACGGGAACAGATTCAATAACCTCCATCTCCAGACCTTTGTCGTTGCAAGTCTTTTTCAGCTTTGCAATTTCTTCCTCAGGCCAAACCTCGCCCACAGGAACAGAATATACCGCCGTGACAACACCGGTCATGCACGGAATCTGTCTGATGTTATCCAAGGTTACGGGGTCATCTTCGCCGTACCAACGGAACGTCATTTTCATTATACATTCTTCCTTTCGTTTTTCCACTTTCTTTATGTACTTTCACAATAATGATTATAACAATTATACAACTATTCCTCAAAAAAAACCTCTAATATTTTGCCTTTTTTATTGCAAATCTTGCTATTTTATGATATAATAGTTAGCAAATATAAAATACATTTACAATTGTGCAATTCAAATATCTATAATCATCAAAAACAGTCTGATTCAAGGAGGAGATAAAAATATGCCAAACAGCTTCAGGAATAAAAATTATCATTTATGGCGAAATACTGATGAAGAAATAAAAAAAGCCAATTTTCCTCTGCACTCCCACCCAAATATGATGGAAATTCTTCTTCTCTATGCAGGCGACACCGAATTTCATATCGAGGGCAACATATATCCCCTCGAGCCGCTGGATGTGGTAATTGCATCAAGCAACGAGCTTCACCGTATGGTACACCGTTCCATGAGCAGATATGAACGTTTTGTCATAAATATAAGCACCGAATTTTTTACAAACAATAACTACAAAGAATTTGAAAATATATTCGTCAACAGACGACCCGGTGAGCAAAATCTGATTAAGCACAGCTCGCCCGAAGGGAGGCAACTGCTGGAAATTATGACCCGACTTCAGAAATACGCTTTTCTGGATAATCCACTTCCGCTCATTGTCACAAACACCCTGATTGAACTGCTGTATGTTCTGAACCAAAAAGACATCATAGCCGACAACATCTCAAAAAAGAGCAATATCCGTGAAATTATTCTGTATATCAACGAACATCTGACCGAGCAGATAAGCCTCGAAAAAATTTCAGACAAATTTTTCATGAGCAAATATCACCTCTGCCATCTTTTCAAAAAGCACACAGGATTCACCGTCAACCAATATATAACACGAAAAAGAATTGCCATGGTTGAAGAACTTTGTAAAGCAGGAAAAAATCTGACCTTTGCCGCCTCCGAAGCAGGCTTCAACAACTATTCAGGCTTTTATCGGGCATATATGAAGGAGAACGGAAAAAGCCCCAAATCCAGCCTGTGATTCGGACTTGAATCAAACCAACACAATTCCAATATCAACATTGGTGAGTCTGCCAATCAGTTCAGGCGCTTTTCCGCAAAACATTCCTTTTTTGAAGTACCCGATTGAAACCGTCAAATCCGATTTAACCGCAATGGACGCCTCACCGTCATCACCGTTCAGTCCGCTGTTTATATCCACCGAAACAATGTATGCTCCCGAAGCATTTATGCATTTTATTGCATCGGCAATGGTTCCCGTGGGCACACCCTTGAAGCCGATGCCAAAAACACAATCCACAACTATATCAAACTCTTTCAGGCTTGTTTTGGAATCAAATAAAAAATCCTTCACTTTCAAATTCTTTGCACGTTCATAATAAAAACGTCCGTCCTCCGAAAACTTTTCTGTCACCCTGAAAATCACGGGAGAAATTCCGTGTTCTGCCAGAATCTCAGCAAGGGCATAACCGTCTCATTTGTTTCAACATTATTCATATCATCCATTTTTCTATTTCCCCATCCTCTTCCAAAACTAAAAACAAACGCCGCAATAATCCCCCCAAAAAGAACCTCACCAAACACAACAAAAATATCACCCAGCTTTGAAATTGCAAGCAATGTCCCCTTGGGGTATCCGCCATACAGCAAAGCACTCCTCAGAGCATTAACCACCATAACGATGTTGGTTGAGCCAACACATATGGCAATCTCTCCGGTAATCATAATCATCAAAGCAAAGGCAAGCAAACTGCCTGCCGTTTTCTTTAAAAACCTATACACATCACCAGAAACCGTTTTAAGGGAAACAGCAACGGCAAACCCGGCAGGAATCACCCACCACAAAGCAAGCACCTCATCATTCACCGTAATTGAATAATGCACCATAACATCAGCTATGCCATCAAACAAAAAAGCCAAAGCTCCTGCCAGGCCTGACACAAAAAAAATCAGTAAAATCACCGTATCAAAAAAACCCTTGAACAAATCCGACCTTGCATAAATCCCAAACAAGCCACCTTGATTTTCAGACTTTTTCCGCAGTGCCAAAACTTCAATGCGCCGAAGCAAAAGGCTCGGTATCAATAACAAACAAGCGGCAAACAGCAAAAATAGCACCACCGCAAACTCCTCCTCACACCGACTCATCCAAACGCAAATCGTTCACTATCATTCCGCTGAATTTTTCAACATTAAAACGGTCAGCAAACATTTTGCACTTGCACATAAACACATAATAAATATTTTTCCCGCAAAATCTTAAAGTTTCAAAATTTGCCTGCCCCTTTGCAATAATCACATCCGCATCATCAATCTTTTTTCTTGCCGCTTCCGATATTCTGTCAAGGCAAGTTCCGGCAACAGAGCTTCCGTTATGCGAAACCTCAAACATCTCCGTCAGCCCCACCTGCTTTGCATCCTCCATAGTTGCATCATTAAGGACAGGCTCACCCCTGACAATGATTTCCGGATTGATATGCGGAAATTCTTTTTTTATAACCTTTAAAAGAATTTTATCCATGACAATTTCACCGCAGTTATCTGTCAGAAATACAAGTTTTTTTGCTTTTTGCAAGTCACTTTTCATAAACTGCAGTTCTTCATCGTCCGTTCTGATTTCCTTTGCAGCTTTCAACAATTCCCTCAGTTTATCCGTATCAACATTATCCATTGTTCCAAAATCAATATAATTCCCCATAATCGCATAGCAAACAGCCATCTTCAAAGGGTTATCCGACTCGCAAACTTCTTTTGTTATATCATCCTCAAATCCCAGCATCAAATTATTAAAGAACTTTTTTTCTTCGGTATAATCAACGCAAAAATTCAGTAATTCTTTTTGGAGCTTTGTAATTTCATCAACGATTTGAGGCGCACCAAAAGACAAGGGTGCTTCCGAAAGAATTTTCAGCAATCTTTGCATATATTCAATTTTCTTTTCCTCACTAATGTCATCCGGAAAAACCTTCAGATGTTTTTTCAGCATACAATCAATACACTCTGAATTAAGACGTCTTGGCTCCATCTTTCTCCCACACAATCACATAAATTCTGTAACCATTTTATCAAATCCCTCATATTTTGTCAATTTTTCCATTGACTTTTTTTAAAAAATATTATTTAATATATATTGGAAGATTTTGAATACTCAAGAGGTGAAAAATTTGAATTTTACAAAAGGTAAATTATGTACGTTACTTCTGACTGCAACACTTTTACTGAGTGGCTGTTCAGGCAGCTTTTCTTCAAAAAAGGAAACTGTATATAAAATTAATTCAACAACAAACTACCAAATGACCGATTCGCCGGTTATAAACCCATACATGGGCTTTGTCTGCGATGCAACAAACCCTGCCCTTGTGGGTGATAATTCTCTGGTTTACATTGACATAACGTTCAAAGAGTTGCAATCCCAAAGCCCCGATTCCTATTCATTTGAGTCAATAGATTCAAGCAACAATGTGGCTATGTGGAAGGAGCAGGGAAAGCACGCCGTCCTCAGATTCATCTGCGACTCCCCTTCCGCCGAAAGTCACAGCGACATTCCCGACTGGCTGATGTCCCTCACCGGTGACGGAACATATTACTCAACCTCATACGGAAGCGGCTATTCCCCCGATTACAACAACGAAACCTTCATCAGCTACCACAAAAAAGCTATTGAGGCATTGGCAGAGCATTACGACGACGGCTTTATTGCGTATGTTCAGCTTGGAAGTCTGGGTCACTGGGGCGAATGGTATGTGAACACAGCCGAAGGTGTGCCCCTCCTTCCCGTCACTGATGTTCGGCACAAATATATTTCTCATTATGTTCAGGCTTTTGAAAATGCAAAATTAGTTATGTTCCAACCCTTTGCACACGCCAAAGCATACAAAACCGGGTTACATAACAGTATGCTTGGCTCTGAAAACCACACCCGTGAATGGCTTGAACACATTCAGAACGGCGGTGCATACACTCAGACAGGCGAGGAAACCGCACTGATTCCCATGGACACATTCTGGCATAACGCTCCCTCAGGTGCAGAAATCACAGGCTCCGTTTCCATGCAAACAGTGTGTACAAAACAGCTCAACAGCACCCTTGACTTTCTCAGGGAATCCCACACATCGTTCATAGGTCCCAATTCGCCGCTCTTGCTTGAAACAGAAAACACGGCTATACAAAAGGCAATTGACAAATTCATCCCGGCAATCGGATACAGATTTGGCATCACGCGTGTTACGGTTACACAGCAGGAAAATTTTGGACACATCGAAATTGCTCTGCAATGGGAAAATTCAGGAGTTGCTCCCGTATACTTTGATTTACCTGTCGGACTGTATATCCGCACCGACAGCGAATTCAAAAAGATTGCCGATGTCAACATTGACCTGAAAGAGCTTATGCCGGACAACACACTGACCTCTCAGACAATCATCCCCGAAGGCATGGTACAGAGTGCCGATGCACTATACATCGGCGTTACCGACGGCAACACCGGCAAGGTTTCAGTCAAACTGATTTCCGAACAAAATTCAATTGACAACTATACCGAAATATTCAAATTTAACTAAAGTTAAAAGCAGCACATCCCGATGGAACGTGCTGCTTTTTTCATATTAAAGATTATAATATTTATCAAATTCTGCAGGGTGAGGAATTGCCGCCAGCTGACGAACTTCATCACGCTTTGTTGCAACAAAGTTTTTGATAAGCTCTTCAGGGAACACACCGCCTGCTGTAAGATAATCATGGTCTGCTTCAAGAGCATCAAGTGCTTCATCAAGTGATGTGGGAAGATGCTTGAGCTTTGCCTTTTCTTCTTCGGGAAGATGGAACAAGTTCACATCATAGGGACCCCAACCGTTTTCATGAGGATCAATCTTATTCTTGATACCGTCAATACCTGCCATAAGAATTGCCGCATAGCAGAAGTAAGGATTGCAGGTTGCATCGGGATTTCTAAGCTCAAAGCGTCTGAGCTCAGGTGATTTTGCATAAGCAGGAATCCTGATAACAGCACTTCTGTTTGATGTTGCATAACCAACAGTAACAGGAGCTTCAAATCCGGGAACAAGTCTCTTGAAGGAGTTTGTACTGGGATTTGTAATTGCACAAAGAGACGCAATGTGCTTGAGCAGGCCACCCATGAAATAATGGGCAGTTTCGCTGAGGTGGGCATAGCCGTTGTCATCGGAGAAGAGGGGCTGGCCATCCTTGAACAGCTGCATA
>JAFSDN010000042.1 GCA_017436245.1 Clostridia bacterium | reverse complement strand
TCGGGGAAGAAACAGAAAAAACTGTTGACCGACGAGGAGTATTATGAAAGGTTGGTTGCAATCTGTGACGGATATGACATAAAGTGTGTGGTTATTGACCCGTCTGCTGCCAGCTTTATTGCAACAATCCGCAGACATGGCAGGTTCAGCGTGAGGAAGGCAGACAACAATGTTCTTAACGGAATCAGGGTTACGGGGACCTTACTTCAAAGTAATAAGCTATTGATACATAAATCCTGCACGGATGCCATAAGGGAGTTTGGGAATTATTCGTGGGATGAGGATTCTCAGGAGGACAAGGTTATAAAGGAATTTGACCATGCCATGGATGATATACGGTATTTTTGCGCAACGGTTGCGAAGAATCGGCTTTTGTAGTGTGGATTTTTTGGAGGGGTTTTGATGATTGAAAGTGTTAAGGAATTTTTTGAAAGGATGAGGAAAGGGATGTTTAACAAAACAACGTTCAGAAATGCCTTGGGGGCTGAGGTTGCAATTTCGGAGGAAATGAGCGACGCCCTTGAGCTTTGGCGGGAGATGTATGAGAATGACAGTGGCTTGCATCTTCCTGCGGCAATTTCCTTTGAAATGGCAAGAATGGTCACAATTGAAATGAAGTCAACTATTTTGGGAAGTCCCAGAGCAGACTTTTTGAACAGCAATTATCAAAGGATTATTGAAAAAATCAGAATTCCCGTTGAATACGGATGTGCAAAGGGCGGTCTTGTGATGAAGCCGTATGTTTCGGACGGGAAGATATATGTTGATTTTATTCAGGCGGATAAGTTTTTTCCCACTGCTTTTGATGAAACGGGGAAAATACTTGGGGCAATTTTTCTTCAGACAAAGAAGAAAAACGGCAGATATTATACAAGGCTTGAACAACATTCACTTTGTGGAAATGTGTATGAAATCTCCAACAGGGTATTTTGCAGCAACCAACGTGACAGCCTTGGGGCGCCTGTTGATTTGGGTGAGGTTGAGGAATGGAAGAATCTTGCTGAAAAGCTCTCTTTGAGTAATGTGAAACAGCCGCTTTTTGGATATTTTAAGCCTGCAATTGCCAATACGGTTGACCCATCTTCGCCTTTGGGGGTTTCGGTTTTTGCCAACGCTGTTAATCTCATTGAAGATGCAAACAAACAGTATGAAAGGTTCCTTTGGGAGTTTGAAAGCGGAGAAAGGGCGATTGTTGCAAACGCTATGGCCTTTAAGAGAAACAGGGACGGAAAGCCCGAATTGCCTGACAAGAGACTCTACCGTGTTCTTGATGTTGAAGATATGGATTTTTTCAAGGAGTGGTCGCCTGAAATCAGAGAGGATGCATTGACGGATGGGTTGAACAACATCTTCAGAAGAATTGAATTTAACTGCGGCTTTGCTTATGGAACAATTTCGGATGTGAATTATGCTGACAGAACGGCAGAGGAAATCAGAACATCAAAGCAGAGGAGCTATGCAACAATTTCGGATAACCAGAAGGCACTTAAAAATGCCCTTTGTGATATGGTTTATGCCATGGACATATGGTGTTCGGTTTATAATCTGGCACCAATGGGGAATTATGAGATTTCCTTTGATTTTGATGACAGTATTGCGGCTGACAGAAAGACCGAATATGAGGAAAAGCAGAGCTTGGTGAGTAACGGAATTATGGCTCCATGGGAATTCAGAGCGTGGTATTTTGGTGAAGACGAAGAGACCGCTAAAAGGATGATTGAAGAAATGAAAAATGATGGTGACAAAGGCACCGTTTGATAATTTGTCCGGAATGACGAAAAACTACCAAAATCTTTGCAGAGGGAAACTGCGATAACAAACCGTAAAGATTTGAAATCCGCGAGGGTTTCGGGAAAGGGTGTTGTAGCTATGACAAGAGAAGATTTGAGAGGAATTATTGAGGGTATTTCGGATGAACAATTGAAGAAAATACTGGATATTAATTCAACAGATGTGGGTAAGGCAAGAAAAGGTGCGGAGGATTTGAAGAAAGAGCTTGAATCGGCAAATGCAAATATTGAAGGTCTGACATCCGAAATTTCTGTTTTGAAAGAGGCTCAATGTGAGGCGGAAGAAATGAAGATTAAGGTTGGAGAGCTGCAAAAAATCATTGATGACAGGCGGATTGAGGATGAAAAAGCGGCACGTGATGCGGAGCTGCAAAGCAGATTTGAAAATGCAACGAATGGAATGGAATTTCTTAACGAGTTTACCAGAAACGGAGTGTTTGCACAGTTCTCGGAGGCGCTGGAGGCAGAGGAAAACCGTTCGAAGTCGGATGCTGAAATTTTTCAGTCGCTGACAGCGGATGTGGGGAATTTGTTTGTGTCGGATAACGGGATTCCCACAGTTCTGGCGTCCACAACGGGGTTTGGTGCTGATTTGAGTATGGGTGATGTTCGTGAGATTATGGGACTGAGCCGTGAATAGTTTTCCGCAAAAAACTATGTAATTAATTTAAGCCAATTGTTTGGCAGAATGGAGTTTTTTATGGCAAACGCAATTTCAAAATTTAGAAAGTATATTGACACATTGGATGAGGTTTATAAAATTTCTTCAGTTACATCTGTTCTTGACGGAAATAACCGTCTTGTGAGAATGGGTGCAAATGCAAATGAAATTATTATTCCCAAGATGAGTATGGATGGTCTTGCGGATTACAGCAGAGAAAACGGTTATGTCAGCGGTGATGTGACTCTGACAAATGAGACGGTGGTTTTCAATTATGAGAGAGGCCGTTCCTTTACGGTTGACGCAATGGATAATGAGGAAACTGCGGGAGTTGCATTTGGTCAGCTTTCAAGCGAGTTTATACGCACAAAGGCTGCACCTGAAATTGATGCTTTCCGTTTTGCTCAGTATGCAGGGATTGACGGCATTACAAGTGTTTCGGCAAACCTTGCAACGGCGGCTGAGACCCTGGAGGCCCTTATTGCGGCACAGAACAGCATGGATGAAAATGAGGTTCCCATGGAATCAAGAATTTTGTTCATTACACCCACACTTTATAACGGTGTTATGAATATTGATACAACAAAGTCAAAGGCGGTTCTTGATTCCTTCTGCCAGATTGTCAGAGTTCCTCAGAGCAGATTCTATACTGCAATAGAACTTTATGACGGTGCGTCTTCAGGTGAGGAAACGGGACATTTTGCAAAGGCTTCGGGTGCTGCGGATATTAACTTTATGGTTATTGAAAAGTCTGCCGCAATTCAGTATCAGAAGCATCTTGTGAGCAAGGTTGTTACTCCTGAGGAAAACCAGCTTTCGGACGCATGGAAGTTTTTCTACCGCTCATACGGTATTGCCGATGTTTATGAAAACAAGGTGTGCGGCGTGTACGTTCACAAAAAGGCATAACTAACCGATGTATGGAGGAATGAAATAATGCGGATTGTTGGCTTGGTGGAGAAGGTTAAAAGGAGTTCTGCCCTGAAGTCTGAAAAACGCAGAAAGCCAAAGGAAAAGCCTGAGGGCGGTGATAAGAAAAATGACGGTTAAGGTGAATTTTGAGTTTTATTTCAATTCTTTTTGTGACGGAAGGTGCGGGATTATTCCTGCGGAGTCATTTGACAGATGCATAAGACAGGCTGAGCGTGAGGTTGAAGGCTATCTTTTGTGCAAGACGGTTTCTGCCGAAGATGAATCTCTTGTTAAGCTGTGTTTGTGCGAGGTTGCAGAGCTTTTGTTCAAATTTGAAAAGAACGGGGATGTGAAAAGCGAAACCATTGACGGATATTCGGTGGTTTTTGCCGATAAGGCAAATGTGGCGGAATCTGTCCGTAAAGTTATTTTTCAACGTCTGGGGTCAAGGGGCCTTTTGTTTGCGGGGGTGGAATGATGCCTGTGAATGAAGTTGTTACAATTTTTGCCTTTGACAGAGAAAAGGCGGATTTTGTGAAAAAAGGGACGTTTTCTGCCTGGGTGAGAAGGATGCAGAGATTAAGAAATACAAGCCGTGGTACATATTATTGCGATAACTTCGACGTGAGGATTTCGACAGATGTGCTTGATTTGGTTAATGCGGGGGATTTGATTTTTTTCGGCACTCTGACAGAGGATGAGTTTGCTGTTGAGAAATGCAGAAAGATTGCCGTTGTTTCCTGTAATCGGTTTGGGGTTAATCCACACTGGCATCTGGAAGCCGAATATGAATACAGATAATTTCGGAGGTGTGTTTTGTGATTGAGCAGATTGTCAACTTTCTTTTGGAATGTCCTGTTCTTGAAAAGAACGGTATTAACGTGAATTATCTGGATGGTAAGGTTGGCTCTTATTCCCTTGAAAGCCGCTCCGGTGATTCGGTTGTTAAGCGGTATGCAGACGGTGGAGTTCTTTGTGAAAAAAGATTTGCTCTTGCTTTGAGGAGGGAAAATTCCGCCGCATACGGCAGAAACATCAATGTGGCACGTGATTGTGAGCAGATTGAGGCGTGGCTTCGTGAACAGTCAGAAAAGGGGTTATTGCCGCAAATGGATATGGATGTGATACCTTGTTTGCTGGAGGTTGCAAAGGGGTTTGCAATTACCCATACAGCGAGCGTTGACGTGAGGCTTGAGGCAGAATTGAGATTTGTTTTTTATACCGACAAAAAAGTGTTGGTGTAAGTAATTTTTAAATGCTGCAAAGAGTGCGGCGAAAAGGATACCGCACTCTTTGTATATGTTTTTGGAGGAATGATAATTATGGCTGAAATTATTAAAAGATGTAAGAAACTAGCATTTTACGGAGTGCCGGTTAGTTCGGACGGAGTGACGACCTATACTTTTTACAGAATGAAGGGCTTTGACGAGATTTCAACATCAAAGAATCCTAAGGAGTATTCAAGACAGTATGTTGACGAGGAATTTGAACAGACAGATGTTGTTGGGTATACACCTTCCATTACCTTTGGGTTTGACAGGTTCAGTGATGATGCCGTTCATATGGACATTATTTCGATTTTTGATGATGAGAAGGTTGGAGCTGAAGCGGTGAGACCTATTATTATGGTTGACCTGGCTGATGATAAATTCACTGCCATTAAACGTGATTTTGCAGTTGTTGCGGAGAGTGAAGGCAGGGGCCTTGAAACCTATAAATATAACGGCACCTTCAGGGTTAAGGGTGAAAAGATTAACGGTACGGCAACAAGTGATGACGGCTGGCAGACTTGTAATTTTACAGAAGTACAGGAGTAATATAATATGAATTTTGGAACGGAAACCGGAAAGAGAAGAATTGTTCTTGAACTGTTTGAAAACAGCTTTGAAGTTTTTGTTGATGAAAGCAGCATTGTTTTTGCCTGCAGTGAAATACGGGAGAATATACTTGCGAAGCTTCGGGTGATGAAGGAATCGGAGGATGAAAGCGAAGAGGTTCTTGAAAACGTGAGAAGTTTTTTGAAGGAATGTCTTGCGGAGCTGATTGGTGAGGATGTTGTTGAAAAAATGGAAGGCTACAGCGAACTGTCCCTTCCTGAAATCACCGGTGCTTTGTGCTATACAATTTCTGAAATCGGGGCAGTATTTGTGACAAATTCTGCCGAAACGGCGGGCGATGACGATGACAATTGATAAAATTCTGATGCCCTGCCGGGAAGTTGAGATTGACGGAAAACAATATAAAATAAACTCGGACTTTGATTTGTGGATTGAGATTGGTGAATTGTTTCTTTGCGGACGTGATGAACAAAACAGTTCAATGGCGAAAATTCTTGCACTCGCATATCCTGTTTTACCTGATAACCCCATTGGAGCCTTTGAAAAGATTTTATGGTTTTTTTCTTGCGGTAAGGAAAAGGAAAAAAATGTGGGGTCTGCCTTTGTTAAGGCTCCTGCGGTTAGCCTGAAAAGGGATTTTGGGTATATATGGGCGGCGTTCATTGCTGAGTTTGGGATTGATTTGTCAACTGCTAAGCTCCATTGGTGGAGATTCTGTGCGCTTCTTGCGGCTTTGGGGGATGATTGCAGATTTTCTAAGATTGTGAGTTACAGGACTATGGATGTTGCGGCAGTTAAGGACAGAAAACTCAGGCAATTTTATGAAACGATGAAGGCAAAATACCGTTTACCTGATATAAGGTCGGAGGAAGAACGGGAGTTGGAGACGGTTTGCAATCTTGAGAGCTTGTTTTGAGGTTTTCGTTCCATTTAGTTTGAATGTCTGGACGGTGAAAAAATATGGATTTTGAAGAATACATAGGGAATATGGAGGATGCTGCCCGTAACAACGAGATAGGGAGCTTGCTTGCTGCCGGTATTGGAGTTGGCTTGAGTAAGGATTCTTACCTTGCCATAACTGCCATGGAAAATGTGTATGTGGAGCTTGATAATCTCACGAAAAATGCTGCAAAGAATTATGAGAAGCATCAGAAAAAAACAAGAGAGCGTGAGCTTAAAAATCTTAAAAATGCCCTGAATCTTAAATTGCTGACAGAGCAGGAATACTATGAGGCTCTGAAGGTGTATAGGGATGAGAAGCTTAAAGAGGGTAGTGATTTATGGTATAAGGTTACGGAAGAAATAGCCGCATATAACATTCGTGTATGGACTGACGCTCTTGAAGAACAGGAAAAAGCTGCTCAGAAAGCCCTGAAGACTCAGCAGTGGCTTGCTGAAAAAATTGCAAAGGAAAAGGAAAGGCTAGCAGACAAACTTAACGAAAACTCCACACCTTTGGTCGAGTCCGAAAAAATCACTTTTCATAATACGGGTGCGCATGGACGGGATGAGGTGTTTTATCATGACACCATAAATGATTTCCGGAAGGATATTGACCTTATAAACAGATTCAGGGATGCGGTACTGGCATTATCGGATTTGGGATATATGCCCGACGGCTTTTTTGCGGAGATTGCTGAAATGGATGTTGCTGAGGCTGTTTCTGTTATGGAAAAAATTCTTGGCACAGACGAATTGAAGAGAAGACAGTTTGCTGACGGTTACCATACAAAAAGTGATTTGGCAAATTTGGTTTCGGAAGAGCTGTTTGATATATTGAACAATGAGCTTGTGACGGAATATCAGAATCAGGGCGTGCAAGCAGCAATTCAGGGTGAAAATATCTTTGCGGAACATCTGAAGGAGTATTTTGAGATAATACCGCAGGAATATTATGAGTTGGGCGAGAGCTCAGGTGCGGCATTTGGTGAAGGTGTTGAAAGCGGATTAACAGGTTTTTTGAACAGTGATGCAAGAGCCGCAGTTTTAAATTCTGTAAACGGGCTTGCGGAAGGTTTTTTTGTGAATGGGACGGATTTTGTGCAAGGGATATACGATAATTCAAGTGTTTACAACAATACTTATAATTTCAATGCACATAAGGAAACGGTGACAGAACAGATTTTTGCGGCAAAGTCCGCCTCGATTATTGATAGGCTGAGAGGGGTGAATTGATATGGGAGTCAGGGTCAGATATGAAAATGCGTTGGGGGCAGTTGAGATGACCGGCGATGGTGAAGGTGACATTCGTATAATTAAAATGGATGGTTTTGGTCTTGCGGGACGTGAATACGACACGGTGGTTTACAGCGGATATGACGGTCAGGAAACCGTGCGTTCAAGGGCTTTGCCGAGAGCGATTACCATGGCGGTTGAGTTTTGCGGTTTGAATGTTGCGGAAAGGGTCAGGTCTGCATTACAGGTGCTGAATCGGAAAGGTGTTCTTGTTGTGGAGCACGATGAATTCTCACGGCGTATTTCTTGCAGTCAGGTTACGGTGACAGATTCGGAAAGAATTCTGAAAAATCGGATTTCTACCATGGTTATTCAGTTTGTTTGTGACAGCCCTTATTTTGAGGATGCGGAGGATACTGTCGTTGCGTTGTATCGGCGGGTTAAATTGTTGGAGACACCGTTTTCTTTGCCTTCGATGTTCGGGGATATTATTATTGGTGCAGATATTATTGTTTCAGGGGCGTTTTCTGTTGAACCGGTTATAACATTATATTATCCCGATGCATTGGAGCAGGTGGAGTCTATTGTTATAACCAACGAGGCAAACGGTGCATCAATACGGCTTGACTATACGCCTTCGGAAAATGATGTTGTGACGGTTGATGTGAAAAACAGAAAAATCTCAAGTTCGGTCAATGGGAATCTTATCAGAAATCTTTCGGACGATACTTTTTTGGGGGATTTTGTGCTGGAAAAAGGACTTAATGTTATTGATGTGTTTGCGGGAGATGTTTCGGCAGGCTTTGTTGCGGAATGTAAATATAATAATTTGTATTGTGAGGCGGTGATTGTGTGATTGAGGTCAGGTTCTTTGATTTTGATTTTAATCGTATGGGCGAATTTCCGCATTTTTTGTCTTTGAATTTTGAAAAGAACTTTTGCGGTTACGGAACGGCTGAAATTCATTTTTCCATTACTCAGCATGAAGTTTTGGAAATTCTTGAAAAGAATTCTTATCTTATTTTTGCCGCAGGAGAGGATACGGCAGTTGTCACGGGATGGAAAATTGGTGATGATATTGCTGTGTTTGGAAGAACCCCTGAGTGGCTTCTGACAAAAAGGGGTGTTGCAGCGTTTTCGTATGATAATGAGTCTGCGGAAGCTATTGCCGCAAATGTTTTAAACTCTGTGGCAGGAGATTTTGCGGAAGTTGCTGAGTTTGAGGATTTGGGCGAAAAAATAAGCTATTCAACAGACGAGGTCAGAGTTTTACATGATGTGATTACGCAAATTCTCGGGCAATACGGTCTTGGTTTTGCCCTTGAGCCTGATTTTGTAAACAAAAAGTTTGTATTCCGGATTCTGAGGGGCTGTGAATCAACGGTCTTACTGTCGGAGGCAAACAGGACGGCTTATGATACGGTGTTTATGACAGATATTCTTGATCTTGCCTCCGGTTCGGGGTGGTATAAATGTCGGTTTATTGATATGGGAGGCTGGAATGCTGCCAAAAATTCACCTACGCTTAGTAATGGCAATGCAAATAATTACCCGAAGTTTTATAAAATTACAGATGCGCACAGCAGCAGGTTTAATCTTAATTGTGTTGAGGGCGAATATCTTTACTGTGATAATGCGGAGGGAATATGGAAAACCGATGAAGAACGACCGGGCGAGATATGGGGATATGTTGATAATCCGGATGTTGCGGGGGCAAAAAAATGGGATGTGGTTTTGAACGGTACAAAAACCGTTGCTGAAGCAATGACTGAAATTTCAGGGAAAACCCAAAAGGAATCATCGGAGCTTGAAACCCGTAATGTTGAATACGGTGTAGACTATGACCTTGGTGATATTGTCAGGGTTCAGGTGGAATTCGGACAGTTTAAGAGAACTTTTAAAAAGAGAATTACTTCGGTAAATATATATTATGATGCGGATAAATCAGGGGTTAAGCCTGTTTTTGGGAATGTGGAGGATTGAAAATGGCTTTGAATTATAGTTTTATTGACGGTGTTGTGTACGGCACGGAAGATATAAATAAAATAACGTCGGATATTGTGGGAGAGGGGATATGGGCCTTTGCTGAAAAGGAGAGCTATAATGTTTCGGATTTTAACGAGCTCACCGAAAACCTTGTTGAATCAGGGGTTCAGCTTGGCGGATGTCGGTGCTCGCTTTCGGGAACAGGAACCCTGCAAATGACTGTTTTGGTTGAACCGGGAGTTGTGTTTTTTGACAGCGGAGTGAAATTGACTGTTGATGATGAAGGGTACAGTATTCCTATCGAGAATAATACGGCAGGATATGTTTATGCCCATTACAGTCCATCGTTGCAAACTGCGGATATTGTTTTTGGTGAACAGCCGGAGGATAACGGTGAAGTGGTTATGCTTGCAAGAATTTCGGATTCAGGAGTGATTTCTGATATTAGAAGATTTGCATCCTCTAAGGTTGTAACTCTTGGAAAAAACAGTACGGTTACCCTTGATTTTCAGAGAATGGATGAGCTTGCAGAGCATAACGGAAGATATATTATGTCCGTAATTGGCGGAGTGGATATTTCACGGTATAATTATGCAATTGTTACGGCATCGAGCTGGCACGGAGATTCGCATCAGGTGTATTTCCCTGAAGTTGGATATTATACTGCTTTTTTTAATTTGACAGATGAGCGACAAAGCTTAGTGTTATACAACAATGGTGAAAAAATATATGAGCAAGGCACAAGCTTTTTTTACAGGACCAACCGTGGGTATTGTTATTATATTGAAGTTGTTGGCGGCGAGCTTTGTATTACCTGCGAATGTGACAGGGCTGCTGCTGCAGAGTCAATCAAAGATGCTTATGGAACTACGGTTTGTTTGTTGTGATGGAGGAATACAATGCTGAAGTTTACGGTTAATAATCAGATTATAACGAGAAAAGATGATTTCAGAGTTGTTGCTGACAGTAAAAACTATCTTGAGGCAACCTTTGAACTGACAGAGGAATGGCTTGATGATACAGTTGTTTTATTTGGCTATGGTGAGGAATATTTTTGTGTTTTGCTTGATGAACAGAGGTCTTGCATTGTTCCTGCTGAGGTTATAAAACCACCATTTTTTACTGTTTCGTTGTTCTGCGGAGATGATGTGTTTGTTACTGCGAATACCGTGACGGTTGACGTTGAAAAGTCAGGCTTTACGGAAGGAAGTGAGCCTGAGACTCCTACACCCGATGTGTGGCAGATGTATATGGCAAGAATGCAGGATATGATTGGGAAGGCTTGTCCCTATATCGGAAGTAATAATCATTGGTTTTTATATGATGTTGAAGAAGAGGCGTATGTTGACGCAGGTATTTTGGCAAAAGGGTATACACCTTTGAAAGGCGTTGACTACTGGACGGAAGAAGATAAAGCGGAAATCAAAACGTATGTTGAAGATGCTATCTTGGGAGGTGCGTGGTAATGGCAACTGTAAATGAGAAAATGACGGCGATTGCAGATGCAATACGGGACAAGACCAAAAGAACCGAACCACTATCTCTTGATGATATGGCGACTGAGATTCCTGAGGTGTATGAAGCCGGGAAGGATGCACAATATAATGAATTTTGGGATGGTTTTCAACAGAAGGGATTACGAAATGATTATGCATATGCCTGTAGATATTGGGACTTTGAATATATCAGACCGAGGCACAAAGTTGTACCTACGGCTGGAGGTATGGCACAAATATTTCTTAGGTGTTCAAATTTAAAAAAAGTTGAATCCAAATATTTTGATTTCTCAAAATTGCCTACTCCTACAGGTGCATCAACTGGTAACTATTACACATTTCAGTTTTGCAGCAACTTGGAAGAAATTGAAGATATAAAGATGCGAGGTGAATACTATTCGGGTACTTTTCATAGTTGTGAAAAACTGCACACTATTGCAAGACTTAAAATATTGGAAACTACTGCTTTTAGTGCAAATCCATTTTTTAATTGTTATGAGCTTGCAAATATAACTATTGACGGAATAATCGGTACAAATGGTTTTGACGTGCATTGGTCAACCAAATTATCAAGGAATAGCATTCTGTCAATACTTGAGGCTTGTAAAAAAGAAAATGCGGGAGTTTCAATCACGTTGCCAAAAAAATGTATTGATGCGAATACAGATACATTAACCTTGATTGAGGGCGATTCAGAGATGTATTCGGCATACACTACGGTACTGGAAAACGGTTATACTGTTGCTTTTGCATAGGAGGGATAGAATGTATATTAAAACAAAGACATATACGGTTGTTGGAGCAAGCGAGGGACATATTCTTACCAACGGTGTTTCGTACGGAAGCCCGGTTGCTTTGGGAATAGGGGACAGCGCTGATAACTGGCATGAGATACCTGTTGAGGAGTATGAAAAGATTATGGAAAAGGAAATGGAAGAAAACAGAATGATAGAAGGTGAATAGATATGGAAGGCTTGAGAATTGAGGCAAGGCCTTTAAGACTTTATGATTATGAGAAGGTATGTGGAGCGGTTGGAACAGAGTTTCCCAAGAAATTCAGTCTTACAAATCGGGTAACGATTAAGAATCAAGGGGATACGAGTTCTTGTCTTGCCTGCGCTCTTGCCTCGGTTGCGGAATACATATGGGGTAAGGAAATGTCGGAAGGATTTAACTATTCCATGTTCCGTGAGGAAAAGGACAAAAAGCCCGGACTTTATTTCACAAGAGCACTTAATCAGGCGATGAAGATAGGGTTTGTTCCCTTTGATGATTTTGGGGTTCTTCAGGAGATGCCTCACATCAGAAAAATAACAGAGAAGTTTCCTGAGCTTCTTGAAATCGGACAAAAACACAAGATTTCAGGCTATGCGGACCTTTGTTATTCAAACAAGACCAAGAGAGACAATGCCATTAAGGACGCACTTGTTAAAGGCAATATCGGGCTTGTGGCGGCAAGCTATGATTACTTCAGTGAGGGTCATGCAATTATGCTTACGGGCTGGGATGATGAG
>JAFSDN010000041.1 GCA_017436245.1 Clostridia bacterium | reverse complement strand
GCAGATCTTGTGGGATTGCCGGAGAATATGCTTGAAAAATCGCCCTTTGAGCTTTCGGGTGGTCAAAAACGACGCGTTGCCATTGCTGGAATTATTGCAATGGAACCGCAGATTCTGATTCTTGATGAGCCGGCGGCAGGTCTTGACCCTGCAGGCAGGAATGAGATTTTGTGCAAGATACGGGATATGCACAGGAGGCTTGGCATCACCGTTGTTCTTGTTTCGCACAGCATGGAGGATATTGCAGGGCTTGCAGACAGAATTGTTGTTATGAACCGGGGCAGAGTTGCCATGGTTGACAAAACTGCCGAGGTTTTTAAGGCGGCAGAGGCACTTAAAGGAATGGGACTTTCGGTTCCGCAGATAACCGAAGTATGTAACAGACTGAAGGCGGCGGGGCTGCCTCTTTCTGAAGGAATTTATACAGTTGAAGCGGCAAAATCGGAATTACGAAAGATTTTAATGAAATGAGTTGATAAAAATGCTTAAGGATATTACACTTGGTCAGTATTTTCCCGGGTCATCCTTTGTTCATCGTCTTGACCCAAGAACAAAAATTCTTTGCATAATTATTTATATAGTTGCGGTTTTTTGCGTTGATACGTACATTGGATACGGTGTTGTTGCACTCTTTACGGCTCTTTGCATATATTCGTCAAAAATACCGTTCAGATTTGTGGTAAAAGGCGTGAAGCCGATTATGGTTTTTGTGGCTATTACGGCGTTGTTCAATTTGTTTCTCACTGACGGAAGGGTTGCGTGGTCGTTGGGGTTTCTGAAAATTACCTATGAGGGCATAAATATGGCAATATTTATGGTTCTGCGTCTGTTTTTTCTGGTTCTTGGAACTTCGCTTCTGACACTCACAACATCGCCCATTGCATTGACGGACGGAATTGAACATCTTCTTTCTCCGTTCAAAAGGCTTGGCTTGCCTGCCCATGAGCTTGCAATGATGATGACAATTGCACTCAGGTTTGTTCCTACGCTTCTTGAAGAAACCGACAAGATTGTGAAGGCTCAGACGGCACGCGGTGCAAATTTTGACAGCGGAAACTTACTGAAAAAAGCAAAGGCGATGATACCCATTCTGATTCCTCTGTTTGTGAGTGCCTTCAGACGTGCCGATGATTTGGCTGTTGCAATGGAATGTCGGTGCTATCGTGGAGGACAAAACAGAACAAGGCTGAAGGTTCTGAAGATGGGAACGGTTGACCTTGTGGGCTGGGCTTCGGTTATTGCGTTTTTTGTTTTGATTGTGTTGAGCAATATGTTTGGAATTTTTTGATTAGGGTGTATGTATGAAAAATATTGCAGTAAAAATCATGTATGACGGCGGATGCTATCATGGATGGCAGATACAGAAAAACGGAATTACCGTTCAGGAAAAAATGGAGACGGTTTTGTCAAAGCTGACGGGCGAAAAGATTTCGGTTTGCGGCTGCAGCCGGACGGATTCAGGAGTCCATGCTCTTGAATATGTCTTCAACTTCAAAAGCAATACGGGCATCCCTGCCGAAAAACTTCCTTATGCCATAAACACTCATCTGGGTGGTGAGGATATTGCGGCAATTTCGGCAAAATATGTTGATGATGATTTCAATGCAAGGTTTTCGTCCAACGGCAAGCGGTATGTGTATAAAATATGGAATTCGCCCATAGTGAACCCCTTTACAGCAAAATATAGCTGGCACTTTCCGTACAAGGTGGATATTGAGTTGATGAAGAAGACTGCCGAAAGGTTTTGCGGAACCCATGACTTCTCTGCTTTTATGGCGGCAGGCGGGTCGCAGAAGACAACTGTGAGAACGGTTCGTGATTGCAGAGTTGAGCAAAGCCGTGAATGGGAAAATCAGATTGAAATTGAAGTGGAAGCAGATGCGTTTCTTTATAATATGGTGAGAATTATAACCGGAACCTTGACGGATGTGGGAACGGGACGAAAATCCTTTGACGATATTGAAAACATAATAAAAAGCTGTGACAGGCGTGAGGCAGGTATGACGGCACCGCCTCAGGGACTTTTTTTGAAAAAGGTTTTTTATGATTCTCAGGTTTTGGAGTGGTAACATTGAAGAAAATTGTAAGTAAAAAAAGACTGATTGGGGCGTTGATAATAATCGTTCTGATTGCGGTTGCAATTGTATCAAATCCCGATATGCAGAGCTTGCTGATGGGCAGAGATTCCATAAAGGTTTCGTTTCAGTCGGGGGTGGAGCATACTGCCATGCCGTATGCAAACAAAATGCTTCTTGTCAGTGCTGAAGGTATCCGTGCAGTTGACGAGAAAGGACAAAATGCGTGGAATGTTGTTTATGCAATGACGTCGCCGCAGGTTCTTGTGAAAGACGAATTTATAATGGTGGCGGATGTTAATGGAACGCAGATTAACGTGTATGAAAAAGACAAGCTTCTGTGGAACGTGAAGACGGAAAAAGAAATCCTGACGTCAAAAATAAACGACAAAGGTTACGTGGCAGTTGCCACCGACGAGCTGGGCTATAAGGGAGTTGTCAATGTTTTTGACAGCAATGGGAAAGAAGTTTTCAAGTGGCACAGCGGTGAAGGGTATATCGGGGATATTGACATTGCCCATGACGGAACTCTGGCGGTTGCACAATTGATGACAGACCGTGAATCGGTGTATACAAGAATTATGTTTGTTGACATAAAGGGCAAAAAGGATGCAAGGTGCATTGGTGAAATTGAAGGCATGACCATGCGTGTCTGCTTCAATGAAAATGACGATTTGATTGCAATTGCCGATTGCGGATTGTTCTGCTACGACGATGACGGTGAGCTGAGATATTCCAATGATTTTGGAGGAAGAATTCCAACCACATGCAATATTGAAAACGAAGATAATATGGTTTTTGTTTTTGAAGGAGGCCTGAACAATTCGGTACTCGAAAGCTATTCGGAGAAGGGAAAGCTACGCGGTAAGCATGAAGCTGACGGCAAAATCAAGACCCTTGATGTGAATGGTGAGTATATTTTATATTCAACCATAGGTTCGGTGAAACGGATAAGTCCCAAAGGCGAGCTGAAGAGTGAAATGCCGGTTAAGGGCGACGTGAAGGGAATGCAGATGTTTTCTGACCGTAACAGTTTTATTTCACTTGGCGGAAGCAGTGCTGAAATTTTGAAAATAAAATGAAACTCTCTGAATATACATTAAACATGGAGGAAAATGTTTATGTTGGCTGATTTGATTGTTGTTGTGACGGTTGCCTTTTGCATTATTATGGGATACCGTTCAGGATTTGTGAAAACCTGCATCAGAGCTGTGTCGTATGTGCTGTCAATTATACTTGCACTTGCGATTTATCCGGTTGTTGCCGGATTTTTGGCAACAACGCCCTTGTATGATTTTTTGCTTGGAGTTGTTGAAGCGAATGTTGTTGGCACGGGCGATGTGTCGCTGGGACTTTATGCAGAATACTTTAAAGATGCTGCCCAAATGCTTGCAACGGGTGCAACTGAGGCAATTGCAACTCTGCTGATTAATATAATCGCCTTTGTGCTTGTTGTGATTGGGTGCAGGATTATCATTGCTCTATTGGCAAACATGCTCAATCTTGTTACAAAAATCAGGGGCATTAAGCAACTGAATCAGCTTGGCGGTATTGTTATTGGTGCGTTGATTGGCGTTTTGGTTGTTTATATCGTGCTTGCGGTTTTGCTTTTCTGTGAACCGATGCTTGAAAGTGATTTTGTGATTGAACAGATACAGAATTCGATGATTGCATCAAAAATGTATCAAAATAATGTTTTGGTGTCGATGCTTTCGGATGCTGCAAAATAGGAGGAATATTGTGGAAAAAATACAGTTGAATGAATTGAAAATTAAAGAGCTTCAGCAGCTTGCAAAAGAAAAAGGAATAAAGAATGTTTCAAAACTGAAAAAAGAAGAGCTTATAACAAAATTGGCGGACGAGGAAGAAAAATCCGAAAGTGAAACCCGGAAAACCCCGGAAAAAGCTCAGCCTTCAAAAGAGACAGACTCTGCTGTGTATTCTGACCCGGTGCGCAAAACGAATCTCAAAAGCGGTGTTCTTGAGGTAATGGCTGACGGCTATGGCTTTTTGAGGTCGGAGAATTATCAGTCGGGCGAGAATGATGTTTATGTGCCTCAGAATCAGATACGGCGCTTTAACCTGAAAACAGGTGATTTTATTGTGGGTAATACCCGCATGCAGCATGAGGGTGAGCGTTATGAGGCGCTTTTGTATGTGCAGACCGTCAATGGCGACAAGGTGGATGTTTCAATCCGACGCAAGGCTTTTGATGACCTTACGCCTGTTTATCCAAACGAAAGACTTCGTCTTGAACGGGGAAGATGTGATTTTGCAATGCGTATGATTGACCTGATTTCGCCCATTGGCAAGGGTCAGCGCGGAATTATTGTTGCACCGCCAAAGGCGGGAAAAACCACTCTTCTTAAAGCAATTGCAAACAGCATAACCGAGAATAACCCGGACGTGCATCTGATTGTGTTGCTCATTGATGAACGTCCCGAAGAGGTTACGGATATGCAAAGGTCAATCAAAGGTGATGTTATTTTTTCCACCTTTGATGAAGAACCCACAAACCACACAAAGGTTGCGGAAATTGTTCTTGAACGTGCAAAAAGACTGGTTGAACACAAAAAGGATGTTGTGATTCTTCTTGACAGCATAACACGCCTTGCAAGGGCATATAATCTTACGGTTATGCCCTCGGGCAGAACTCTGTCGGGAGGTCTTGACCCCGGAGCGCTGTACAAGCCCAAACGGTTTTTCGGAGCGGCAAGAAATATTGAGGAGGGCGGAAGTCTGACAATTTTAGCCACTGCACTTGTTGAAACGGGAAGCCGTATGGACGACGTTATTTTTGAGGAATTCAAGGGTACGGGTAACATGGAGGTTCACCTTGACAGACGTCTTCAGGAAAAGAGAATCTTCCCTGCAATTGACATTGCAAAATCAGGTACAAGAAAGGAAGAGCTTCTTCTTGCGCAGCGTGAGCTTGAGGCGATATGGTCAATCAGAAAGGCGTTCAGCGCAAGGAGTCCGGTTGAGGTGACCGAAACGATTATTTCCCGGCTTGTGAAGACGGACAACAACCGTGAATTTGTTGATTCTGCATCAAAATTTCTTGAAGAATAAAAAAATATATAAAGTTTGCGAAAAATTTAACAAAAACACTTGATAATTTTTGGCAAATGGAGTAAAATATAAAATATACCAAAAGAGATTATTTAAAATGGAGGTTTTTTATTATGAACAAAAAAACAGTTGACGATATTTGCCCAAAGGGCAAAAGAGTTCTTGTGCGTTGTGACTTCAATGTTCCCATCAAGGAAGGCAAGATTACTGACGAAACAAGAATCGTGGGCGCTCTCCCCACAATCAAAAAGCTTATTGATGATGGTGCAAAGGTAATCCTTTGTTCACATATGGGCAAGCCCAAGGGTGAGCCCAAGCCCGAGCTTTCACTTGCTCCCGTTGCGGCTCGTCTCAGCGAGCTTCTGGGCAAGGAGGTTGTTTTTGCTGCTGACGATAACGTTGTTGGCGAAAACGCAAAGGCTGCAGTTGAAAAAATGAATGACGGAGATGTTGTTCTTCTTGAAAACACAAGATACAGAGCAGAAGAAACAAAGAATGTTGAAGAATTCAGCAAGGAGCTTGCAAGCCTTTGTGATGTTTTTGTTAATGATGCATTTGGTACAGCTCACCGTGCTCACTGCTCAAACGTTGGTGTTACAGAATTTGTTGATACAGCTGTTGGAGGTTACCTCATCAACAAGGAAATCGAATATCTCGGCAATGCGGTTAACAACCCTGTGAGACCTCTTGTTGCTGTTCTTGGCGGTTCAAAGGTTTCATCAAAGATTTCGGTTATCAACAACCTTCTTGAAAAGGTTGACACACTTATCATCGGCGGCGGTATGGCTTATACAATCATGAAGGCACTTGGCGAAGAAGTTGGCGATTCGCTTCTGGAGGCTGATTACCTTGATTATGCAAAGGAAATGATGGAAAAAGCAGAAGCAAAGGGCGTTAAGCTCCTTATCCCCGTTGACACCGTTGTTGCAACAGCTTTTGACAACGATGCTGAAAAGAAGACTGTTGGCAGAGGCGAAATTGAAGCAGGCTGGCAGGGACTTGACATCGGTGAAAAGACAATTGCGCTTTACAAGGATGCTTTGAAGGACGCAAAGACTGTTGTTTGGAACGGACCCATGGGCGTGTTTGAAATGCCCAACTTTGCAAAGGGTACAAATGCAATTGCAGAAATGCTTGCTGACCTTGATGCAACAACCATCATTGGTGGCGGTGACAGCGTTGCTGCTGTAAATCAGGCAGGTCTTGGTGACAAAATGAGCCATATTTCAACAGGCGGCGGTGCATCACTTGAATTCCTTGAAGGCAAAGACCTTCCCGGTGTTGTTGCAATCAACGACAAATAATAAGAAATTTACAAAGGAGATATATTAAAATGGGTAAGTATATTATTGCAGGCAACTGGAAGATGAACAAGTTGCCAAGCGAAACATATGATTTTGTTAAGGAGGTTGCTGCTGCGACAGAAGGAGCAAAGTGCGAAGTTGTTTGCTGTACACCTTATGTTTGTCTTGCAGAAGCGGTGAAGGCTGCAAAGGATACACACGTGAAAATCGGTGCTGAAAATCTTCATTTTGAAGACAAGGGTGCTTTCACAGGCGAAGTAAGTGCTGATATGCTTGTGGATTTGGGTGTTGATTATGTTATCATCGGTCACTCGGAAAGAAGACAGTATTTTGCCGAGACTGACGAAACCGTTAACCTCAAGACAAAGAAAGCTCTTGAAAAAGGTCTTATACCCATTGTTTGTGTTGGTGAAAGCCTTGAAGAAAGAGAAGCCGGAATCACAATGGATCTCATTGCAATTCAGGTTAAAAAGGCTTTTGCAGGAATTGAAGCGGCTGATGCAAAGAAGGTTGTTATTGCTTACGAACCCATTTGGGCAATCGGCACAGGCAAAACTGCAACGGCTGAGCAGGCTCAGGAAGTTTGCGAAGGCATCAGAAAGATTTTTGCAGAACTTTACTGCGATAAGTGTGCGGCTGAAGTTACAATTCAGTACGGCGGAAGCATGAATGCAGGCAATGCTGCTGAGCTCCTTGCAAAGAACGACATTGATGGCGGTCTTATTGGTGGCGCAAGCCTCAAGAGTGCAGATTTTGCTGTTATCGTAAAAGCTGCTCAGTAATTTACAAATAAAAATAGTGGGGCGAATGTAAATTCGCCCTTGTTTTTGGGTAAAGTATTACCGATGAATACAGAAAGGAATTTTTGATAATGAGTAAAAAACCTTACGCACTTATTATAATGGACGGATATGGTGTTAATGAACGTCATGAGGGTAATGCAATTTATTCCGCAAAAACTCCCAATATGGACAAGTATATGGCAGAATATCCAAACAGCATTGTTCATGCATCGGGTATGGACGTTGGTCTCCCTGACGGTCAGATGGGTAACTCTGAGGTTGGTCACACAAACATTGGTGCAGGCAGAATTGTTTATCAGGAGCTCACAAGAATCACAAAGTCAATTGAAGACGGCGACTTTTTTGAAAACGAGGCGTTGCTGGGTGCTGTTGAGAACTGCAAAAAGAATGATTCTGCAATTCATTTTATGGGTTTGCTTTCGGACGGCGGTGTTCACAGCCATATAAACCATCTTTTTGGATTGCTTGAATTGGCAAAAAAGAATGGACTTGAAAAGGTGTTTGTTCATTGCTTTATGGACGGCCGTGACGTGTCACCCACATCGGGTGCCGATTTTGCCGAAGCTCTTGTTGCAAAAATGAGAGCCCTTGAAACAGGTAAGATTGCAACGGTTATGGGCAGATATTATGCAATGGACCGTGACAATCGCTGGGAGCGTGTTTCGGAAGCGTATAAGGCAATGGTATACGGCGAAGGAAACAAGGATACATCAGCCGTTAATGCAATCAAGAAATCATACAATGAAAACGTAACAGACGAATTTGTTGTTCCCACAGTAATCACCGATGATAATGGTGAAGCACTGGGCAAGATTTCTGAAAACGATTCTGTTGTGTTCTTCAACTTCAGACCCGACAGAGCACGTGAAATCAGCAGAACCATTGTTGACAGCGAATTCAACGGTTTTGACAGAAAGTTCTTCAATACCTACTATGTTTGCATGACTCAGTATGATGCATCAATGCCCAATGTTGAGGTTGCATTCAAGCCACAGAGTCTTGTTAATACCTTTGGCGAATATATCAGCAAAAAGGGTCTCCGTCAGCTGAGAATTGCCGAGACAGAGAAGTATGCACACGTAACATTCTTCTTCAACGGTGGCGTTGAAGCGGTTTATGACGGTGAGGACAGAGCCCTCATTAATTCACCCAAGGTTGCAACATATGACCTTCAGCCTTGCATGAGTGCTCCTGAGGTTGCCGATGAGGTTGTTAAAAGAATTGAAAGCGGCGAATATGACGTGATTGTTCTCAACTATGCAAACTGTGATATGGTTGGACACACAGGGGTTTTTGATGCGGCGGTGAATGCTGTTGAAACGGTTGATACCTGCCTTGGAAAGACTGTTGACGCAATTATCAAAATGGGTGGCACAGCACTCATTACAGCTGACCACGGTAATGCTGACCAGATGGTTGACTATGATACAAAGGATGTATTTACAGCTCATACAACAAATGTTGTTCCTCTTGTTATGATTGGCGGACCTGATGGCGCAAAGCTGAAGTCGGGTCGTCTTGCTGACCTTGCTCCCACAATGCTTGACCTTATGGGGCTTGAAAAGCCTGAGGAAATGACCGGCGAGAGCCTTTTGGTTAAATAAGAATAAATTAAATTAACAAAAGCGGTGCGAGTTGCACCGCTTTTGTTGTTGTGGCTTTATTCACCGCAAGAACGGCAGTTTATGAGACAAACCGAGCTTGTTATCAAAAGTGAGAAGAAGAACAGCAAAAGACCTGTTATTATTGCTCCGATTACGCTTGTTGCGGCAAAGGTTATGCCCAGAAGAATTACCGATGTCAAGATTGTTCCGAGGATGGCTGTCAGAAATGTTGTGAGACTTCCGCAGCAGTCTTCTGCGTTGAAATTGCGGAGCGCAGAAGTCAGAAGGCTGATGCCGAGGAATCCCACAGCAATACCAAAAAGAACCCACAAAAATGCGGGAGTTATTGTTATAAGAGCGGTAAAACGGAAAATTGCCGCAAGAACACCAATTATTATGCTTGCGATTACGGATTTTACGGTACAGCTTAATGTGCAGTCACAATTTGATGTTGTCATTGTTTTCACCTCCACTACATAATATGTCGATTTTTGTATTATGTGCGTGGCTGTGTGTGGTTTTGCTCTTTTAGGAATTTTTCTCCACAAATTGGGATAAAATGAATAATGAGAGGAGTTTGTTTTATGACCAAAAAGACTTTATTTTATAACGGACAAATTATAACGGTTAATAAGAATAATGATATTGCAGAGGCAATGTTTGTGGAGGATACAAGGATTATGTGCGTTGGCAAGACCGTTGAGGCGTTGCGACTTGCTGACAAGTATACGGAATGGGTGGATTTGAAAGGTAAAGCAGTTGTTCCGGGATTTATTGACTGCCATATTCATATGGCAGTGGCAGGGGCAAGGATTACAAATCAGATTGATGTTTCAAAAAAAGCGGGAGTTACATCGGTTGATGACTTGGTGAATAAGATAAAATCTGCCGGAGTCAAAGTGGGAGAATGGATAATTGCAAGCAATTATAGTCACGAAAGCCTGGATGAAAAACGTCATTTGACACTTGAAGAAATGAACGGCGCTGCACCAAACAATCCGTTGCTGATAATTCACACAAGCGGACATATGAGTGTGGCAAACAGCAAAGCTCTTGAAATATCGGGACTGAATACAGGTATTGAGGGAGTGCAAAAGGACGGCACGGGAAATCCTACGGGGCTTTTGAGTGAAACAGCCCATTTTGTTATGCTTGAAAAAGCTCCCGTTTTGCCAAGCGGTGAAGAACTGATTTTGGGGATTGAGGATTTTTGCAAAAAACTTGTTTCAAAGGGAATAACCTCTGTACATGATGCAGGAGGCTTTGGAACTGCAACCTTCCGTACTCTGCAAGGAGCAAAGGAAAGAGGTGTTCTCACTTGCCGCACATACCCCATGCTCTGGACCTTGTTTGGAAAGGATGAGCAGATAAGAACAGCACAGAATGCAATAAAAGGCGGTTTTTATACGGGACTTGGTGACCATATGCTGAAAATAGGCCCCATAAAGCTTATGGCAGACGGCTCTGCTGTTGGAGGAACTTGTGCAACATCTGTTCCGCTGCTGCATCTTGGTGAGGTGACGCCAACAACCTTTACTCAGGAGGAGCTTGACGATGTTTTTGTTGAGGGTCACAGAAGGGGCTTTCAGTTGACGGCACACGCTGTTGGCGACAAGGCGATTGAAATGGTTTTGAATTCTTATGAGAAAGCAATGAAACTTTATCCGCGAAAAGACCCGAGGCACAGAATTGAGCACTGTTTTTTGTGCCGACCCGATTTGGCAGAACGGATAAAGGCTCTGGGTGTGATTCCTGTTCCAAACACCGGCTTTTTGGCGGTTTGGGGCAATGTTTTTGAAAAGTATTACGGAGACAGAACGGAATTTGTAATGCCTTTGAAAATGTTCAGAGATATGGAGATAATAACTCCATTCGGTTCGGATGCGATGGTGATTGAAGAATATGAGCCGCTTTTTGGAATTGCGGCGGCAATGGAACGGATGGATTTGAAGTCAGAAAGAGTTATTGGTGAAGGGCAGAAAATAGATTTTTTGCATGCACTCAAATGCTACACTTATTACGGAGCCTATGCATCATTTGAAGAAGATATAAAGGGAAGTATTGCGGCAGGAAAGCTGGCTGATTTTGTTGTGCTTTCGGATTCGATTCTGAACAAAAATCCACAGGAAATCAGAAAAATCAGAGTTGAAAAAACTTTTGTGGGTGGAAAGTGTGTTTTTGAATAAATTTTTTGTCTGAAATGGTTGAAAAAAAATTATAAATTTGGTATAATATCATATTATACTTTAAAATGTGGTGCATAGCGTGCTTTTTTGGTTTTTATACTGTCATTTGGAACTTGAAAAAGACCTTTGCACGGGAGTAGAATTATGAAGGGTAATGACATAATGAAAAAAGCCCGTGATATTATTGCGGTCATGGGCACAACTTTGATATTGCTTGTACTTGCGGGATTTGTACCCGTTGCTTCACTTGTTTTTTTGATATGCAGCGGAATCCCCTTTGCTGTTTTTTCGGCAAAGTATGATTTGAAGTTTTCGGTGCCGGTGCTTATGGTTACGGGTTTTGTTTACTGGTTTGCGGCAGGACACTGGGCGAATGCGGTCACAACCGTTGCTGTTGCCGTTTTGCCGGGCCTTGTTGCGGGATATATGCTTGGAAGAAAGCAGCTTTTTTATTCGGCACTTCTGGCAACCTGTGCATTTGTGGGTCTTGGCTGGATTCTTGAATTTTCGGCAATGGACCGGATTTTTGGGGTTTCGGTTGATGACCTGCTTAATGGCATTGTTGAGGGGACAAGGCAGACAATGTCTGCTATGGTTTCACAGGTGACAAAAACGGGATTGATTAATAACGGCGTGGATTTGAATGGATTATTTGATGAAGCCATTGCAATGATGAATCTGATGATTCATACATATTTTCCGTCCTTTATTGTTGTACTGTCAATGCTTATGGGCTATGTAACTCTCAGACTCAGCGGGTTTGCAATACGAAAAACCAAGACGGCTGAGGTGCGGATTGTTGAGTTCTCAATGATGCGCGCGCCACGGAGCATGACGTGGATTGCGGTTCTTTTGTATCTTGTGTATGTTTTTTCGGAGCAAGGGTCCGCTTTCTGGGTAGTGCTTGCAAATGCGGTGTTTATACTTTACACGATCATTGCGGTGTGCGGATTTTCAATTTTTGACTTTATGCTTGCCAAGGTTGTGAAGCCTGCAATTCTCAGAGTTCTGATTTATGTTGCAACGTTTTTGGTTGCGGGGCTGATTTTTGGGCTTGTTATTGATTTGCTTGTTATTGCCGGAATTCTGGACAGTAGCCGGGATTTCCGAAAACTTGGCAGAATTGAGGAATAGAATCTGATTTGCGATGGAGGTGATTCCTGATGAAAAGTGAAAAAACAGCAGCAAAAGTCTTTTTTAACAAAAAAAGAAGATATATACGTCTTGGTATATATGCTGCGATTCTGATAGCACTTGGATTTGTTATGCTTGTGAAACGCAGTGCCGGAGCAGGCTTTGAAATTTTGATGACAATTGGAATAATAGCTTTTGAGTTGTTCCATGTTAAGAAAAGCGAAAAGGAATTTTTGAATTATATTCAGCAGCTTGAGTTTTGTCTCAATGATAATTCGCGCGGTTCACTGCTAAATTATCCGGGACCTTTGGTAATAACCGATATGGCAGGTGAAATCAACTGGTATAACGACTGGTTTGGTGAAACTGTGGGTCAGGGTGACCTGTTTGGAAGATTTATTCAGGACTATATTCCCGGTATTCAAATCAGTAAGTTTATTGAGGATGAGGAACAAACAAAAATAAATCTGACAATCGGCGACAACCATTATGAAATATGGGGAAACATTGCCGGTGGCAAGGCAGGTTCGGACAGGCGGCTTGTGGTTATCTATTTTGTTGACAAAACAAAGGAAGTCCGTATGGAACAGCTGCGTGAGGATGAACGGATGATTGAAGCCATTGTTTCAATTGATAACTACGATGAAGTTCTCAAGGAAACTCCCGATTCCAATCACGGAGCTTTGCTGGGGGAAATTGACCAGAAAATCAATGCATGGATAAACATCGGAAGCGGTGTGATGCGCAAGTATGAAAAAGATAAATTTGTTGTGTTTTTCAGCAACAAAAATTTCAAAAAAATTGTTGATAACAAGTTTGCTGTTCTGGACGAGGTTCGTGCCATTGACAAGGACAATCAGATTCCTGCAACCCTGAGCATCGGTATCGGAAGGAACGGTGCCGATGTTGCCGAAAATGATAAGTTTGCAAGACTGGCGATGGATATGGCTCTTGGCAGGGGCGGTGACCAGGCGATAATACGTGATGAAGCCAATTTCACATTCTTTGGTGCAAAAACCCGTGAGGTTGAAAAACGTACAAAGGTTAAGGCAAGAGTGGTTTCCCATGCGTTCCGTGAGCTTGTGAATCAGTCCGGCAAGGTGCTGATTATGGGTCATGCACGATCGGATATGGATAGCCTTGGTGCGGCAATAGGTATCCTCAAGGCTGTTAAAAGGTGCGGAAAGGAAGCATTTATCATTATTAACAGTTCTGAGAGCAATGCAAAGATTTTGCTGAATGAATTCAGAGCGATGCCGCAGTATGAGGATGTTTTCATTACGGAGGAAACCGCACTGAATATTTATGACAAGGAGACTCTTGTGACAGTTGTCGATGTTCACAGGCCGAGTATGGTTGAATGTCCTGAGCTTTTGGAGCATGCAAAGAATATTGTTCTCATTGACCATCACCGAAGAAGCGAAGATTTTATTGAAAATGCGGTGCTGATTTATCATGAACCTTACGCATCGTCGGCAAGTGAAATGATAACCGAAATGCTCCAGTATTTGCTGGACGGCGAAAGGCTGACCAAGCAGGAGGCGGAGGCACTTTATTCCGGCATATTTATGGACACAAAGGGATTCACCTTTAAAGCAGGTGTCAGAACCTTTGAGGCAGCTTCGTACCTCAGACGTATGGGTGTTGACCCTGTCAGCGTCAGAAGACTGTTCAAGACAAACATTAAGAGTTACATCGCAAAGGCTGATATTATCAGAACGGCGGTTGTATACAAGGAAAACATTGCACTTTCATATCTATACAACGAATGTCCCGATATGTCTGTTGCGGTTGCACAGGCGGCTGACGAGCTTCTTGATATTTCGGGAATTGAGGCATCATTTGTTCTGGCAAAAACCGAGGACAAGATTCTCATAAGCGGACGTTCTCTTGAAAAGGTTAATGTTCAGGTTATTCTTGAAAAGCTGGGCGGCGGCGGACACATAACAATTGCCGGTGCTCAGTTGAAGGATACAACCATTGAAGAAGCCGACAAACTTCTGCGTGAAGCAATTAACGAGGTTGTTGGCGAAAACTAATATGAAAAAAAGCTGATTGTGCTCACCAATCGGTACTGAAATTCAGTTTGTGGGCGGAAAGGTTACGAGAAACATGAAAGTTATTCTTACACAGGATGTAAAAGGTCAGGGAAAAAAAGGAGATTTGATTAATGTCAGCGACGGCTATGCAAGAAACTTCCTTCTTCCCAAGGGTGTTGCAATTGAAGCAAGCAAGCAGGCAATCAATGACCTTGAAGGTAAAAAGGGTGCTGAAGCATACCGTAAAAATCTTGAAGAGGAAAAGGCAAAGAATATTGCTGAAAGAATGAAGGATATTGTTGTGAACCTTCAGGCAAAGGCAGGAGCAGGCGGAAAGCTCTTTGGCTCAATCACATCAAAGGATGTGGCAGAGGCTCTCAAGGCACAGTATAATATTGATATTGACAAAAGAAAGTTTGAACTGAAGGATGGTATAAAAACCTGCGGTGAAACCGAAGTGACGGTTCGCCTTTATCCTCAGATTACAGGAAAATTCAAGGTTTATGTAACCGAACAGAAATAATGATTGAAAAACACAAAGGAGGGGAGTATACGTGGAGGAAAATATGAGTCATGAATTGTCGGATTTTGAGCGGAGTATGCCGTTCAGCCGTGAAGCGGAGCAATCTGTTTTGGGTGCAATGCTTCTTGATCTTCAGTGTATTCCCGATGCAATTGGAATCTGCCGCGGAGAAGATTTCTATATTGAACGCAACAAGGAGCTTTTTGACACCATTGTTGAACTGTATAATCTGGGAAAGCCCATAGATATTGTGACCATAAAGGACCAACTGACGCTGCGTGGCAGCTTTGAATCGGTTGGCGGTCTTGACTATGTTATGGAAACAATGAATATGGTTCCAACCACCCGGAATGTTAAGCATTATGCGCAGATTGTTTCACAAAAGGCGCTTCTCAGAAATCTTATCAGAATTTCCGAAAAGGCTCTTGAACAAAGCTATCGTGGCGATGAAGATCCTGACGCCATAATCGGACGAACCGAGCAGGAACTCATTGACCTTTCTCAGGAACGAAGTTCAAAGGGGCCTGTTCACCTCAGAACATATCTTGGACAAAGTGTTGAAAAGTTAGCAGAGCTTTCCGAAAATGAAGGGGACATCACGGGACTTTCAACGGGATTTATTGATTTGGACAGGCGTACAGCGGGATTTCACGGCTCGGAGCTGATTCTCATTGCCGCACGTCCGGGTATGGGTAAAACAAGCTTTGCCCTTAACATTGCTCAGAATGTGGCAATCGGGACAGGTGCAACTGTTGCCGTTTTCAATCTGGAAATGCCCGGTATTCAAATTGCAAATCGTATGCTTTCCAGTGAATCCATGGTGAATTCCGAGAGTCTGAAAAAAGGCAATATACGGGATGAGGAATGGGAAAAAATCGGTGAAGCGGTTGATGTTCTCAGCCGTGCGAATATTTATATTGACGATACTTCTTCAATTACGGCACCTGAAATTGTTGCAAGATGTCGTAAACTGAAAATGGAACATAATCTTGGAATGGTTGTTATAGACTATCTTCAGCTCATCAGCGGAAGCGGTTCACGGGGTGAAGGAAACCGTCAGCAGGAAATTTCCGATATTTCCCGTGCACTCAAGGTTATGGCAAATGATTTAAATATTCCCGTTATTGCTCTTTCGCAGCTGAGCCGTGCTGTTGAAAAACGTGACAACAAAGAACCCATGCTCAGTGACCTTCGTGAATCGGGTGCAATTGAGCAGGATGCTGATATGGTATTGTTTTTGTACCGTGAGGGAGCTTATAATGAGGAAGCTGAAGAACCCAACAGAACAAAGTGTATTTTTGCCAAGCACAGAAACGGTGAAACCGGTTATGAATATCTGACGTGGCTTGGTGAATTTACCAAATTTTCTAACTGGAGTGGAAGCCGTGAATAATGAAAAAAACCTTTTGCAGACAGTTCGGGCAACTGTCCGTGAACATAACATGATTGAAAGCGGAGAAAAGGTGCTGGCGGCGGTTTCCGGCGGAGCGGATTCGGTTTGTATGCTTCATGTTCTCAATCAACTGAAAAAGGAATTGGGTTTTGAAATTTTCTGTGCACATCTGAATCACGGTATTCGTGGCGAAGCGGCAGATGCGGATGAGACGTTTGTTGAAAAGCTGTGCATTGAAAACAAAATACCGTTTTTTTCAAAGAGGGTTGATGTTCCCAAGATTGCAAAAAGCCAAAAATTGACCGAGGAAGAAGCGGGAAGAATTGCGAGATATGAGTTTTTTTCGGAGCTTGCAACAACTCATGGAATCAGCAAGGTTGCAACGGCACATAATAAAAACGACAATGCCGAAACTGTGCTGATGCGAATTCTCAGAGGAACCGGAATTGACGGGCTGAAGGGAATTTCGTATGTGCGTGAGGATGGTGTTATTCGTCCCGTTCTTGATGTTTCAAGAGAACAGATTGAAGATTATTGCCGTGAGAACGGACTGAGCTTTTGCGTTGATGCAACAAATGCGGATAATGATTACACAAGAAACAAAATACGCAACGAGCTTTTGCCCTATCTGAAAAAAGAGTTTAACGAAAAAATTGACGACAGCCTTTGCAGGCTTTCAAAAAATGCCGGTGAGGATGCGGGATTTTTGAATAATTATGCAAGACGGTTTTATGAAAGAATCAGAAGTCCGTTGCCGAAAAAAAAGCCGGTGATGCTTCATATTGAAAGCCTTGGAATGGTTGAAAAATCAATTGCGGCACGGGTTTTGCGAATTGCGGCAGAGGATGCACAAAAGGGTCTTAAACTTGAAAGAAAACATATTGATGATATTTTTGAGCTGATGTCAAAGGACACGGGAGCCGAAATCAGCTTGCCACAGGAAGCCCGTGCGGCGGTGCAGTACGGCTGGATTGTTTTCAAAGGCCGTGAAGAAATAAAAAAGATTGATGCCGAGGGTGATTCATTCTTTGCCGAGGTTTGTCCCGGACAGGCAGTTTTTGTGGAATCGGTAAACAAAAACATCGGCTTTCGTATTGAAAATGCAAAAACCTATAAATGTAAGATAAATGAAGTTGCTCTGAATTATGACATGATTGCCGGGCAGCAGTTGTTTATCCGAAGCCGCAGGGATGGCGACCGCATGGTTTGGTTCCCTGACGGAAAAACCAAGAAAATAAAAAGTATACTCATTGACAGCAAGATTCCGAGACAGGACAGAAATAAAATACCGCTGCTCTGTACCGGTTCAGAAATTCTGGCAATTGTGGGCAGTCGTGTGAGTGAAAAATATAAAATTACAAATGAAACCGAGGAGGCTTTGGTGATTGAGTATGGACTACAGAAATAACCATAAGATATTGATTAATGAAGATGCTTTGAACAAGAGGGTTGAAGAAATTGCCCAGGAAATTAACAAAAAGTATGAAGGTCAGACCTTGATTGTTGTTGGGGTTCTTAAGGGCTCGTTTATGTTTATGAGCGATTTGCTGAAGAAAATAACGGTTGATACCGAAGTGTATTTTCTGAAGGCATCAAGCTACGGTTCAGGCACAGAAAGCTCCGGTGTGGTTAAAATTACAAAGGATATTGACACCGATATTGAAGGCAGAAACGTTTTGCTTGTGGAGGATATTATTGACAGCGGCTTTACCATGAAAGAGGTTTTGGCAATGCTTGGTGAACGCAAGCCTGCAATGCTTGAACTTTGTTCCTGTCTGAGCAAGCCTGAACGCAGAGTGTGCGAAGTTAAAATTGACTATCTGGGCTTTGAAATCCCCGATAAGTTTGTGATTGGCTATGGTCTTGACTACGCCGAAAAATACAGAAATTTACCCTATGTGGGTTACATAGAACAATAAAAAACGGAGGATAAAAAAATGAGTAATGAAATTAGAACAAGATTTGCACCAAGCCCAACAGGCTATATGCATATTGGTAATTTGAGAACAGCACTTTATGCGTATCTGCTCACAAAGTCCAAGGGCGGAAAGTTTATCCTGAGAATTGAAGATACCGACCAGGAAAGATATGTTGACGGTGCAGTTGACGTTATTTACAGAACAATGGCTGACACAGGACTTGTTCACGATGAAGGTCCTGACAAGGACGGTGGCTACGGTCCTTATATCCAGAGTGAAAGACGCGGAATATACAAGGAGTATGCCGAAAAGCTTGTTGAAACAGGACATGCGTATTATTGCTTCTGTGACAAGGAAAGACTTGAAGAATTGCGTCAGCAGCAGACGGTTATGAAGGTTCCCACCAAGTACGACGGTCTTTGCAGCAAGCTCTCCAAGGAAGAAATTGATGAAAAGCTGAAGGCAGGAATACCTTATGTAATTCGTCAGAAGATGCCCAAGTACGGTAAAACTTCATTTCAGGATGAGGTTTTTGGTGAGATTTCGGTTGAAAATGCAATTCTTGACGACAACGTTCTTCTCAAGGCGGACGGTCTTCCAACATATAACTTTGCAAATGTTATTGATGACCATCTGATGAAGATTACTCATATTATCCGTGGAAGCGAATATTTGTCGTCAACACCCAAATACAATCTTCTTTATGAAGCCTTTGGTTGGGAAATTCCAAAGTATATTCACGTTTCACCCGTTATGAAGGATGCAAACAACAAACTTTCAAAACGTCACGGCGATGCATCCTATGAGGATTTTATTGCAAAGGGTTACCTGAAAGAAGCAATTGTGAACTATATCGCTCTTCTTGGCTGGGCTCCCGGTGATGAAAGAGAAAAGTTCACAATGGATGAATTGATTGAGGCATTTGATGTAAAGGGCATCAGTAAATCGCCCGCAATCTTTGACGAAAAGAAGCTGGCTTGGCTCAACGGTGAGTATATCAGAGAGCTTTCGCCTGAAAAGTTTCATGAAATGGCGCTTCCGTACTATGAGGGAGTTATAACAAATCCTGCAATCAATCTGAAGGATGTTTCTGAGCTCCTTCAGCCCAGATGCGAGAAGCTTTCGGATATTCCCGAACAGGTTGACTTCTTTGACAAGCTCCCTGAATATGAAAACGAGCTTTACACTCACAAAAAAATGAAGACAGACCCCGAAAATTCACTGGAAGCACTCAATGAGGTTCTTCCCGTGCTTGAAGGTATTGCAGACTGGACAAAGGAAAACATTCACGATTCGTTGATTGCCCTTGTTAAAAAGCTGGAACTGAAAAACGGCAGAATTCTGTGGCCTGTCCGTGTTGCTGTTTCGGGAAAGGCGTTCACTCCAGGCGGCGGTGTTGAGCTGGCGTATATACTGGGCAAGGACGAAACTCTGGCACGTATTAAAAAAGGTATAGAACAACTTTCAAAATAAAAGGACTGATAAAAATGGATATAACAACAAAATTTTCAGACAAAGTAAAACATCTTGAGGCTTCGGCAATCCGTGAGATTTTTAAACTCCTTGCAAAGCCCGGAATAATCAGCTTTGCAGGCGGCGCACCTGACCCCAACTTGTTTCCCAAAGCAGAATTTGCCGAAATTGCAAAGGAAATTCTTGAAACTCAGGGAAATGTGGCACTTCAGTATGGCGTAACAGAGGGATATGTGCCTCTCAGGGATTGGACCCGAAAGAGACTTGTGAATCAGGGCGTTATCACCGAAGAAGATGACTTGATTATTGTGAGCGGCGGTCAGCAGGGTATTGACCTTGCAACAAAATCCCTCATAAACCCCGGTGACGGCGTTATATGCGAAGAACCCAGCTTTATTGGCGGATTGAACTGCTTCCGTTCGTTCAATGCAGAGTTATACGGTGTTCCCGTTCAGTCGGACGGAATTGATACCGAAAAACTTGAAGAAACTCTCAAAGCACATCCAAACGTGAAGCTGCTTTACACAATTGCAACCTTCCAGAACCCTTCGGGAATCACTGTTTCACTTGAAAAGAGAAAGAAGATTCTGGAGCTTGCTGAAAAATACGATTTTCTGATTTATGAGGATAACCCCTATGGTGAGCTGAGATTCAGCGGTGAGGATGTTCCCACATTCAAATCAATGGACAAAAACGGCAGAGTAATTTATTTTGGTTCGTTCTCAAAAATTCTGGCGCCCGGTATGCGTCTTGGTTTCACATCAGCACCGGCACCGCTTCTTGAAAGAATGATAATCTGCAAACAAACCGAAGATGTTCACACAAACGTTCTTTCGCAGATGATTGCCTATGAATTTGTTACACGTTATTCCATTGATGAACACATTGCAAAACTTCGCAGTGCATACGGCAAAAAATGTAAGCTCATGATGGATTGCATGGACAAGTATTTTCCTGCATCGGTAAAGCATACCAGCCCCGAAGGCGGTTTGTTCCTTTATTGCACCATGCCCGAAGGTTATGACAGCAAGGAGCTTATGAAGCTGGCTCTTGAAAAGAATGTTGCTTTTGTTCCCGGAACATCGTGCATGATTGACGACAAGGCAACTTACAGTACGTTCAGAATGAATTATTCAACAGCATCGGAGGAAGATATTGAAACGGGAATCAAGGCTTTGGGCGAAGTTCTGCATAGCTATATGAACGAATAACTATTTAGTACCTTTTAAACAGAAAGGAATATAAAAATGGAAAATACAACAGAACCAAAAAAGAGAATTCTCAGCGGAATTCAGCCGTCAGGTGCTCTTACCCTCGGTAACTATGTGGGGGCACTCCGAAACTGGGTTCAGCTTCAGAAAGAAGATATTTATGAATGTTATTATATGATTGCGGACCTTCATGCAATCACCGTGAGACAGGAGCCTGCGGCACTCAGAAAGAACTGTCTTGACCTGCTTGCAATTTTTATTGCCTGCGGTCTTGACCCCGAAAAAGAACCAATCTTTTTCCAGTCCCATGTTCCTGCACATACTCAGCTTGGCTGGGTTCTTGATTGTAACACATATATGGGTGAGCTTTCAAGAATGACTCAGTTCAAGGACAAGAGCAAAAAGCACGAAAACAACATCAACGCCGGACTCTTTACATATCCGTCGCTGATGGCTGCTGATATTCTGCTTTATCAGGCTGACCTTGTTCCTGTGGGCAAGGACCAGACACAGCACCTTGAACTTGCGAGAGATCTGGCAAACAGATTCAATAATGCATATAGTGACACCTTCAAAATCCCTGAGGGCTATATCCCCAAGGTTGGTGCAAAAATCATGAGTCTTCAGGAACCAACTCAAAAAATGTCAAAGTCTGACCCCAACGAGAATTCGTTTATTCTTATGCTTGACCCTCTTGACAAGGTTGTGAAGAAGATTAAGAGAGCGGTTACGGATTCGGGCTCTGAGGTTAAGCGTGGCGAAGGCAAAGAAGGTGTTGAAAACCTCATGAGCATTTATTCGGCTGTGACGGGTAAATCCATGGATGATATTGAACTTGAATTTGAAGGTAAGGGCTATGGTGACTTTAAGGGGGCTGTGGCAGAGGCTGTTGCCGAAACCCTGCGTCCCATTCAGGAACGACATGCCGACCTTATTAAAAACAAGGATTATCTTGAATCCGTTTATAAGCGTGGTGCCGAGCAGGCAAACAGAACGGCGATGAAGACAATTTCAAAGGTTTACAGAAAAGTTGGATTTATTCAGCCGTAAAATCGGGGAAGGATGATGAGAATAAATGTTTTCAAGCAATAGTATATTTATTATTCTTGCAATTGTTGTGGGTTTTTTGGTTACTTTTGCATCAACTCCTTCGGTGATTGTTCTGGCAAGAAGAATAAATGCAATTGATATTCCGAAGGATGAACGGCGTGTTCACAAAAAACCAATTCCGCTCATTGGCGGCCTTGCAATTTTTTACGGTTTTTTGGTCAGCGTTTTGTGTTTTGCGGTTATTGACAAAAGTGTTATGGCGCTTCTGATGTCATCGGTGCTGATTGTGACTGTTGGTGTTATTGATGATAAGTATGACCTGAGCGCAAAAATAAAGCTGGTTTTTCAGATTATTGCTTCGGCAATTGTGATTTATTCCGGGATATGCATTGAGTATGTTGCAAATCCCTTTTCACAATGGTTTGGACCAATGTATATCAATCTTGGTATGTGGTCGGTGCCTGTAACTATGATTTGGATTATAGGTGTTACCAATGCGGTGAATCTCATTGACGGTCTTGACGGTCTGGCTGTTGGCGTTTCGTCAATTGCATCGGTTGCGTTGCTTTCGCTGACAATTATTTCACAGAACCTCAATGCGGCAATTGTTATTGCGGCTCTGGCAGGTGCGGGCTTTGGCTTTTTGCCATATAACTTCAATCCTGCAAAAATATTCATGGGCGATACAGGCTC
>JAFSDN010000040.1 GCA_017436245.1 Clostridia bacterium | reverse complement strand
TCAGGCGGCGGTGGCGGAGGAGGACGTGTTTCCTCAATAAAGGCACCGACCTTGAACAATGAAGCCATTGAAAAGGCGGAGGAAACCTACAAAAAGACTTTTGCTGATATTCAAAACGTTGCTTGGGCAAAGTCTGCAATTGAGAGCTTTGCGGCAAAGGGTTATGTGAGCGGAGTCAATGAAAATGAGTTTGCACCCAATGCCGACATAACAAGAGCAGAATTTGTGAAGATTCTTGTTAATGTTATGGGCATTGAAGCAGAAGCGGACATTGCCTTTGAGGACTGCACAACGGATGATTGGTATTATGAGTATGTGAAATCGGCTGTTGGTGCAGGAGTTGTCAACGGCGTTTCCGAAACAGAGTTTGGTGCAGATTTGCTGATTACACGTCAGGATATGTGCGTTATGGTTCAGAGAGCGGCGGCGTTCAAGGGCATAAAGCTCACGTCAGATGAGGGGGCGGAGTTTGCCGATGGTGCAGAAATTGCAGACTATGCTCAGGAAAGTGTTGCAGCTTTGGCAGGTGCAGGGATAATAAATGGCAAGGGTGACGGCAGATTTGAACCCAAAAGCCAAAGTGCACGTGCTGAGGCCGTGGTTATTCTTCACAGGCTTGAAGCGCTTAAAAAATAATAGGAAAGGAGAACATCTATGAACTTTATGAAAAAAATAATTTGTTTGTTGCTTGCTTTGTGTATTGTGGGTGCTTTGCCTGCAGTGACAGGAAGCGTTTATGCAGAAGATACCGACGCGGGTTCGGATGCTGTCCTTTTGGAAAAGCTTGGAATAATAAAGGAAAACGAATTTAAACCGGGTGACTTTGTGACAAAAGCGGACTTTGCAGTTTATGCCGCAAGCCTCGGTGCTGATTACAACAGCGGAAACACCCCACAGCAGATTGTTGACAGCATTGCATATCTTGCGGAATTCAAGGGTGCTGACCTGAAGGAGAATGTGACGGTTGCATCAGCGGCAAAAATTCTTGTTTCGGTTCTTGGCTATGAGCAGTTTGTTCTGAACAAGGGCTATTACAGCGAAAGCTACATAAACGAGGCTCAGCGTTTGGGAATATTTGACGGCGTTAAGGCTTCAATGGGCGATTTTGTTACCTATGCTGCTTGCGTGAAGCTGTTTTCAAATGCCATAACTGTTCCTTATATGAAGGTGACGGGCTATAACTCTCAGGGCCTTGCAACCTATGAAGTGACGGAGGATACCATTCTCAACGTGCTTCACAATGTTTATGACGACAAGGATATTGTGACCGCCACAAGTGTTACGGGGCTTTATGCTCCTTCGGCAACGGCAGGCTACGGAACAGTTAAGATTGGTGGAAACACCTTGAAAACAACTGAGGATTTTATTGATTATATCGGTGCTTATGTAAAGTATTATTATAAGCAAAATGACGATGGCAGAAATGTTCTGGTTTATGCTGAAAGAATCTATGACCCAATTAAAATCAAGGCGGAGGATATTGGAACGGCAAGCCTTTCTGAAATTACATATTACGAAAACGGAAAGACAAAAATTGCAAAAATTGCCGATGATGCGGCATATATCTTCAACGGCGTTGCCTATCCTGATATGAAGGCGGCAGATTTGAAGCCTGAAAGCGGCTACATTCTTTTGAGTTCATCAACGGGAAAGAGCGTTTATGACACACTTTGCGTCTGGAATTTTGATACATTTACCGTTTATGACCATGACTACAACAACTGGGTTATAACCGAACGCCATGGCGGCAAGCGTGAATATGTGGCAACGGATTATGAGGTTATTTCGGTTGTTGATGCGGCAGGAAATCCAAAGTATCTCATTGACGTGAAGTACGGTGTAACCTGCTCAATTGCTGAAGACAAAACAGGCAAGCTCATGCGCATTATCATCAGCGATACAAAAATTTCGGGTACAATCAAGGGCATGAAGACAACCGAAAATATTATTAATATTGACGGCACCGACTATAAGCTTTCGCAGAGCTTTTTAGATTCGGGCTGGGCAGAGGTTGATTTGGTAAAACCCGGTGTTGTGGGTGACTTTTATATTGATGCATTCGGTGAAATTGCGGACATGAGTGTTTCAAGCGACGGTATGTTTGTTGGGTATGTTATAAATGTGGCTCTGGACGACACACCTTTGAATCAGAAAGTTGTGATGAGGATTCTTACCCAAAGCGGTGACATACAGCTTCTTGAATGTGCCGACAAGGTTTCAATCAATTCACAGTCAGCTGTTTCGGGCACAAGAATTGTTGATGCCCTGAGACCCACGGGTGAAATCCGTCAGCTTATCAGATATGCAATTTCGGGCAAGGACAAAAAGATTACCAAGGTTGACACAGCGTATACCCAAAATCCCGAAGATGGCGAAAGTGAAGAAACTCTGAAGATTATGGCAGAGGGCAGCGGATACCTGAAGTCAACTCAGAGACTTTTCTCGGGAAAAGCGCCTTTTGATGCCGACACTCCCATATTCAAGGTTCCTGCTCTTGATGACACCGATGCAACCGACGAGGATTACAGCGTTGTGACGGGCGGTTCGCTTTCCGGCGAAACAACCTACAACTTTATGGCATATACAATCGGTGATGGGATTGTTTCGGATTATATTGTGAACATTTCAAGCGAAAAATCAACCGATATTGCTCCAAAAGAACGTGACGGTGCATATGCTGTTGTGAAAGAGGTTTACAAGGGAATGGACAGTGCAGGTGATACTGTGCAGTATCTTGAATGTTTCTATCTTGGAGCTCTCACTACCTTTGCGGCAAGATTGGAAAATACAATTCCCGAAAATATTAATGCAGGCGACACGGTGTTCCTTCTTTTGAAGAAGAACAAGGTTTATGCAATTCAGGAGATTTATGATTTTGACAACAATAAGTATGTTTGGGAGAGCGGTCAGAACCCAACCTCCCCCGGTTACTATCTCAATGAGTGCAGAACTACTTTTGGCAGAGCACTTCAGCTTGAATCAAACTTCCTGAAGATTGGTCTTGGTGCTGATCCTGAAAATCCACAGTCAACAACCGCAAGCAACTTTAATGGTGCTTATGATATGTTCTTGGCTTCGGCATACAAGATTGTTGTTGTTGACGCAACGGGCAAAAATGTTGAAGTAAGAGCCGGCGGTGTTAATGATTTGAAGACATATGAAGAATACGGCAAGGATTGCGACACGGTTGTTGTTTATTCATCATACGCAAACCCAAGATACATGACGGTTTATCAGAGATAACGGGAGGGAATTATTATGAAAAGACTTATAGCAATTATATGTGCATTTCTTCTGACCGTTGGTTCTGTGAACGTGCTCGGTGCAGAAACTGCAGTGTTTGAAAAAATGGAATCAGCGGACAAAACAGCGATGTTCCAAAGCGGTAGGTTCACCGTCTGGTATCAGGTTCAGGATGTTTCAAGACCCGGGGACACTTCGTTCTATAACGGTGAATATACAGTTGTGAAGAGCAAGGCAGGTCAGGAATCAAACGGAAACTTTGGGTCGGTTAATATTGTAAACCGTTTCAAGGATGAAAACGGAAGTCTTGGTTACATCGGGCTTACTGATGAAGCGGTTAAGAATATGACTCTCAAAATGAAGGTTAAGCTTGACGATGTGCGCAACAGAAACCTGAAAATCGTGTTTTGCAGCATTGTTGACAACAACGGTGAATATGTGACATCAGGTGACTATACAAATGACGGTATCAGACGCGAATACTGCGATTCAAAGGGTAATATGTTCATCGACATCGGTGAATATGTTGAGGAAACAACTCAGTGGCAGACCGTTGAAGTTCCTCTTGATTTGAGCGACTTCACAAGAGTTGCCTATTATCCGGGTCAGAAGGCTGCTGCCGATTGGACAAAGGCAACGGCAATTCAGGTGGTTTCACGGAATACCGACAACGCATTTTCGGACAAGGAAAACCCTGCAACTTCAATTGAAATTGCATACGGCGACATTTACCTTGAATTTGGCGATTACAAAATGTGTACCGCTGAAGTGAAAACAACAAATTCTCAGGGCGAGGTTGAAAGTCTTGTTGCAGGACAAACAATCACATCAACAGTTTCTCTCAAAAATGATACATCCTTTGATGACCACAAGGGTCTTGCAATGTTTGCGGTTTATAAGGACAAAGAGTTGATTCATCTTGAATCAAAATTTGTGACGGTTGAGCCAAAGGACACCTCTGATTTCAGCTTTGATTCATACACTCTCCCAAGTGACGTTTCGGGAATGGAGGTAATTACTTACCTATGGGACGACTTTTTGGGTATGCAAGCAATAACAGCTCCTCTCACGGTGGGAGGTAGCCTATGAAAAGATTAACAGCAATTTTACTTACATTGTGTCTGGTGCTTTCGGTTTCGGCAATTTCGGCAGTTGCAGAGGATGCACCTTACACAATGGGTAACCCCGACACCTCTGATTGGTTCAACTGGTACTGGCCTGATGACGGGGCGGCAATGGGTACGGCAATTGATGCATCAATGTTTCTTGACGCACCTGCAGGCAAGCACGGCTTTCTGAAAACAGAAGGTATGGAGATGAAGTTTGAGGACGGAACTCCTGCAAAATTCTGGGGCTGCAATGTGGGAATCAATTTTACTCTCAGAAACGACAATCTGAAAGAGGATATACCTGTTCTTGCGGACAGAATTGTGCGCTGCGGATATAATCTGGTGAGACTTCATGCTATGGATCTTCATACATACGGAAATCTCTTTGGCACAGAAAATATCACGGGTACAAGAAAGCTGGACCCCGAACAGGTTGACAAGGTGTTTTATCTGATTTCGGAACTGAAAAAGAGAGGCGTTTATATCTATCTTGACCTGATTTGCTACCGTGACACAAGCTTTGCGGATGATGAAATTCCATTTGGTAATCAGATTCAATACAAGGGCTACGGCTTCTTTGACGAATACCTCATTGAGCTTCAGAATGAGTTTGCAACAAACTATCTGACCCCCGTGAACCCCTATACGGGCCTTGCCCTCAAGGATGACCCTGCTGTTGCGGTAATCAGTATCACCAATGAATCGGGTATTCTTGGCCTTGGGGTTACAAACACAACAATGCCCAACTACTATGCGGCAGACTTTCAGTCAAGGTTCAACAGATTCCTTGAAAACAAGTATTCAAGCCGTGAGGAGCTTGAAAAGGCTTGGCAGGAAGATGGAAGAATCGGTCTGAGAGAGGATGAAGACTTTAAAGACGGTACTGTTGTTCTGACCTCAATGTTTGAAGAGGAGAATTACAGCCGTGAAAGGTTCAGTGATATATATGAATATCTGTATGACATCCAGGTGAAGTTCTTTGAAGTTACCTATGACCACATCAAGAACACTATCGGGGCAAAAAGTCTTATCAGCTGTACTTCGGTTGGTCAGACGTGGGGAACACTTCCGACCATGATTATGGCAACAAGAGAGGTTACTGATGTTTATGCACAGAATATCTACAAGTCCCATCCCACAGGTCTTGGTGCAGGGTCGATTACCCCTTGGATTAGTCCAACAGTCCGTGGCGGACAGGAGCTCTTCCAGCATGTTGGCGTTAACAGACCTGCTAATGTTCCCTATTTTATGACAGAATGGCAGGCTTGTGCTCCCGGACATCATGCTCCCGAACATTGGGTTATGCTGGCTGTTCATGCAAGCATGAACCATATAAACCCCATAAACTATCTGTTGCAGGAATATGCAATTCCCGAAAGAAACTCAGGCGAAATCTCCAATGACGGTTTTCAGAGCTTCCCCAATGCGATGATGACCTCAATTTCGCCTGTTGCGGCAATGATTTTCCACCGTGACAATATTGAACCTTTTGAGGATGAATACAGCAAAGTGTGGTACAAGGATGAATTCTTCAGCAAGGATACTTATGACACACCATACAGCAAGAATACATTCTATAACTGGCACGTAACGCCCTGGAATGTGTTCCCATACGGAAGGTCTGTGACATATTATCCCGAGCTTGGCGACGATGTTTCGGAGGTTGACCACGTGGGGCTTGACAATATGTACAGAAAGTGGCGCAACAATGAGCCACAGTCAGAGCAAATCAACTGGAATCAGGATACCGGCCTTTACCGTTTCCAGTCTGATTATACAAATGCAGCCTGCGGATTTATCGGCGGATTGACCATTGATATGAATGATTGCATTTTTGAAATGGAGAATCAGTCGGCAACCGTGGCACTCACTTCATGCAATATGGAAACTCTTGGTAACACCGACAGATGTCTCATTGCTCTTGTGGGCAGAAGCCGCAACACCGGCGAAACCATGGACGATGAAACAGCTTCGAAGATTACCAACGGGGGAACAGGTCCGCAGATTCTTGAGGCAATAAAGGGTTATATCACTCTGAAGTTTGAGGGCGATGTGCAGATTTTTGCTTTGGATTCTTCGGGCAGGAGAACTGTTGAGGTTCCCTTTGAAGTGACGGTGGAGGGCTACAAAAAGTTCTATGCCGATGCAAAATATGAAACAGCTTATTATGAGGTTGTTAAAACAAAAGGAGAGTAGTATATATGAAAAAATTATTATGTATTTTCACTGTTGTTTTGATAGTCTTTTCGGCAATAACTGTTTCGGCTGCAGAAACATCAGAGATTAAGGCAGAATTAACAACGGCAGAGCAGCTTGGGCTTGTGACCGACAGCGTGATGGCAGATTATGAAAAGGACATAACCCGTGAACAGTTCACGGAGCTTATTTGTCTGCTTTATGACAAGCTATCGGAGACTTCGGACACGGAACCCAAAGCCGAAGCTGCTCTGCAAGGTGCAGATGCCTTGAGAGAAGCAAAATTCACCGACACAGCAAATGAGTCGGTGAAAAGAGCCTATGCCCTTGGATTCGTTAACGGTATCAGCGACCAATTGTTTGAACCCTTTCGCGAGCTGACTCGTCAGGAGGCAGTGACAATTCTCACAAGAGTGTTGTTTAGTCTGAATCCCGACTATGACCCATATCTTCATGCAGAATACAGCTTTATTGATGACTGGCAGATTGATTACTGGGCAGAAAATGCGGTTGAATTTGCATATTATTGCGGAATTATCAAGGGTACGGAGGATTATGTGATTTCACCCCGGAAGTTTCTGACCTGCGGTGAGGCAACTCTTATGGTAAAAAGAGCGGCTGAAAATGCAGACGGTTATTTTGAGGGTGGAAAAGGCTATAACGGCTTTGAATGGTACATCAAGCCCAAGTATGACGGACTTGTTACCAACACAAGATTTTTGTCGGGGCTTGCAGTTGTGAAAAAGGGCAACAAGTACGGCTACATCAATACTCTTGGTGAGGAAGTAATTCCTTTCAGATTTGATAATGCCTATGGCTTTTCAAACGGTATGGCAAAGGTGAAGATAAACGGCAAATACGGCTATATTGACCGTACGGGAAATTTGACTGTTGACGCAATTTATGACGACGGCGGCGACTTTTTTGAAGAGGTTGTGTGGGTTCGAAAAGACGGAAAATTTGGCTATGTTGACAAATTGGGCAATGTGGTGATTCCTTTCATCTATGACCACGCCTATCCCTTTACGGAGGGTGTTGCATCTGTGAAAAAGGACGGATTTTACGGCTTTATTGACCACAGCGGAAACACGGTTATTGATTTTAAGTTCAAATGGGCGGCAGCTTTCAGCGAAGAACGTGCCAGAGTGGGCGAAATGGGCAGATATGGCTATATTGACCATAGCGGCGAGCTTGTGATTCCTATGATTTATGAAAAGGTACTTGACTTCAATGACGACCGTGCGGCTGTTTATTACCGTGACTTTGGCGGAGTTATTGACAAGGATGGAGGCGTGATTGTTCCTTTCTTTAAGTACTCCGAGGTGGGCGGTTATTATAACGGGGTTTGTCACGTCCGTAACCACGGCGTTGAAAATCCCGACTACAGCGGCAGTTCATATTATGTGGACAAAAACGGAAATATTTTGAACAGCAGTGCAGGGAATTATGAAATCTGCGAGGGTTTGTCGTCTATGATGGCTCCCAGCACTGTTCACGGAAAGGTTTTGCCGTCGTTGAGAGACAAAAAGGCACAACTGATTATTCCGACTTCTGAGGATTATTATTCACAGACCAAGGAAGAACAGAATATTTATTTGTTTATGCAGTTTTCAGAAGGTATGGCAGGCGTGGTTGACCGCAGCGGAAAACTGGGATTTATAAAAAATCCTTTGCTGAAATAAGTAAAGGTGAAATATAAAAAATTTCAAGGAGGTTTTTAACCATGAAAAGAAACAAATTTTACAGTATTATGGCAATGCTGATAGCTGTTATAATGTTGATGTCAACAATTCCGGCTATGGCAAACATGGTAATCTACGGCGAAACACTTCTGATTGACGGCGCAGGAAATGCGGCTTACGGCATTACAGGAGTTGACAGACACTATACCTCAAACGGTAATGCAACGGCAACACCGGCGGCTGACATTGGCGATGGAACAACAGCTCTCAAACTTGATATAGACTCCAGCAGTGTTGTTGGTCTTTACAGCAAAATCGGTCACTTGTCAGATACAACAGTTGATATGACATATATCAATTTTGATATTTATGCACCCGGTGTTGATTTGAATGATGTTGAAATCGGTTTTGGTGTTGACAAAGATGCTTTCATCACCAATACCATAAGTGTTGGAGAATATGCAGAAACAAGCGAAGGATGGCAGAACGTGAGTCTTCCTCTTGCTGACTTCAGCGAAACAGGCCTCAAGCAGGGCAACCCTGTTGAATGGTCTTACAATGACGGAATTTATACAATAATCAAAAATACAGGCGTAGCACCATATACAATATATATTAAAAACCTGAAGATTGAAACAAAGCAGGATGAGGTTTATGATTATTCGTATGAAGGCGACGGTATAATCAAGCTCATTGAGGATGGCAATGCTGTAAGCGGCTTAACTGTTGGTTATAATGCCAATAATGATGAGGAATTGGGTAACATAGCGAAAAATATTGATATAAGCGGAAGAAAGGCAGTACGTTTCAGACCTAATACAACGAGTAAGATGTTTGCAGTTGGTACAACGGGTCTTTATGCTGATGTTACTTCAACAAAGGATTACACACTTGTTATGGATGTGAAGTTTGCTGAAAAACATGCTTATCCTCTGGAACTTATTGCCACAAACGGTCCGTGGGATGCGGTTCCCGGCATTAATTTTGGCGCAGCCGGATTTTACTTTAAGCAGACAGATGACTGGCAGACAGTTGAAATACCTCTTTCAGATTTTGCTGACCAGAATATGTCAGGTGTGTTTGGTATTGGCTTGCGTGCTGTAGGACCTGCGTCATCAGCAAACAATCAGTCTAATGACCAGCTTGCAGGAGTAAACGGAAGCTATCTTCCTGTTATGTATATCAGCAATATGAAGCTTGTTCCCAACAATTGCACAAAGTACAACAAGCTTGCAACCGAAAAAGTGTCAGTAAATGATTATTTCCTTTACAAAGGCGGTTTGAAGGATAACGGTACAGAGGCGGTTATGGGCGTAGACTATAATGTATATAATGAATATCTGGGACAGGTTTCTGTAGCTGAACTGCCTGTGACTAATGGTAATAACCATTCACAGTACGGAGCGGCTGGCCTTCAGATTTCAAGCGACAAATGGAGAGGTATTGCGTTTAATATTGCGGATGCAGGCATAACAGCTGAAAACTGTGAAAACAAATATCTGAGTTTCGAAATTTGTAATGGATACGGTGGCAACAACGAACTTTCAATTCTGAGAGATATGACATATAACAACGATTGGCATCGTGACAGCATGGCTAATTTCGCTTTGGACGGAAAGTACGAAAAGACAACCGTTCGTTATGATCCCACCATTTACAAAATGACAAAAGTTGTTGTTCCGCTGAACTCAATTTCATCTGACGTGGATACGCTTTCATGGAGCGATACACCCTGGCTTGCAATTGCTTTCGAAAAACCGGGAAGCCAGTGGGATATGTTCTATCTTGACAACGTAACAATCGGTGAATTTTTTGACGGCGCAGTTACAACAGGCGATGCAGAGCTTTATATTGATTACAGCAAAAAGAGTGCGGATGTATCTGTTGCAGTTTCAAACACAATGACGGCTGCATATAAGTGGGCTGATGATGCGGCAACAATTCTTTCGGTGGTAAATGCAGGCAAAAACAGCACCGATCCAAACGCTGGAAGATTGCTTTTTGCAAAGGTTGCTGACGGTGCTGAACCCACAGTTGTTGCAGGCGGTCAGTCTCAAAAGATTGAGGTTGGAAGCGTTGATTTATCAACCCTGAGTCAAGATGAGGTGAATATTTATGCATACAGATGGTCTGATGTGACATCTCTTGTTCCTCTTGCAGTTCCTCAGTCGGGCATTTATATGCAGTAGTTTTTAAATTTGACAGCAGGGGCTTTTGCCCCTGCTGCCGGATTGGTGTGTGACAGGAGATTCTTCGGCTACGCTCAGAATGACAACAAGAGGTTCTCCCG
>JAFSDN010000039.1 GCA_017436245.1 Clostridia bacterium | reverse complement strand
CCCTCGCCTGTTGTTGAGGACACCGGAAACACCAGCTTGCAGCCCGCAAGCTCAAGCCACGATGTTGCCCGCTCAACATTGGCATCAGGCTGGTCAATCTGAGTCACAATTCCGATAACTTCACGGTTCACCTGTGCCGTACAGCAGGGTGGATACAAGGAATAGGGTTCCCTTGCGCTGATGAGCATTCCCACAACATCAGCTTCATAGGAATAAAGAGCCAATGCTCTGCCAAGAATTTTGTTTTCTGCATATTCACCCGGAGTATCAATCAGAATGTCGTGATAATTTATGTACTGGGTTTTGTGATAACCGATTTTTTCGCCTTTCAGAGCCTGAGTAAGTGTTGTTTTTCCGCACTCGCTCCTGCCCACAAGTATCATCTTTTTCATAACTCTTATGTTCTCGTGATGGGACAAACTGTGAAGCCCAGAGTTTCCTGCGCATAATCGCAAAGGGCTTTCAGCGCCGCATCAACCTCCGAAACAGTTCCTGTCACAATCAGCGTTCCGCTGAAACGGTCAACAAAACCAATTTCAGCCCCGGATGCCTTCATTGCAATATCCGCCGCAATAATGGCAGTTTCCGCAGGAGACATTGTAACAATACCGATTGCCGCCTTTGAATAATCAATTGCAGGGTCAAGTCCAAGCTTTTTGTAAAGAATTCTGTCAGGATTTGCAATTATGTGAGCAAGGGTAATCTGCTTACCGGGAACAAGCTCCTGAATTATTCTCATTCTGTCCGAAAAATCCATAATGTCTGCCATCCGTCAACCTCCTATCCGGCAATTAAGCCCTGTTTCTTCAACCACTTTTTTGAGTCTCTGTATTTTTTCATCCGGAATCAAATCAATTCCGTGAAGCTCATATGTTCTGCCAAGGCCCTTGTACTTATCCTCGCCCAATCGGTGATAGGGCAAAAGATGAAGCTCCTCAACAGTTTTGAGACTCTTTGTAAATTCCGCAATACCTCTGATTTCTTCTTCCGTATCATTGAAAGTTGGAATCACCGGAACACGGATAATCAGCTTTTTTGCATCAGCCGCAATTTTTCTTGCATTTTCAAGAATCAGCTGGTTTGGCTGAGATGTGAACTGTTTGTGTTTTTCGCTGTTTGTATGCTTTATATCCATCAGATACAAATCAAGGTAGGGAAGAAGTTTCTGAATCTTGTCGTATCCTGCACAACCTGTGGACTCAAGAGCTGTGTTTATGCCCTTTTCCTTGCAGGCTCTGAGGATTGCCGCCGCAAAATCCGGCTGAGCAAGGGACTCGCCGCCCGAAAGGGTAACTCCCCCTCCGCTTCGACGGTAATAGATTCTGTCCTTTTCGATTTGCTCCATAACCTCCGCAACAGTCACATCACGACCCATAATTTTCTCTTTCCCGTCAACAATCATTGTTTCAATCTGATGATTTTGGGATTCAGGATTGCAGCACCATTTGCACCGCAAAAAGCAACCTTTTAAGAAAACTATTGTCCTGACTCCCGGCCCGTCATGAACCGAAAAGCGCTGAATATCAAATATTCTTCCCGTTGTGTTTAAATAATCATTGTTCATTTATATTTCCTTTCTCCGGCATTTCGCCGAAAGAAAACTTATATCATTCCCCAACTAAAACCGAGAGAAATTTTCTCAGATTGTACGATTGTCCAACTTCTCCATAAAACCGAGGAAAAATTGTTCAGATTGTGTGATTTACCGACCGTCGCTTTCTACACCTAAGACCGAGAGAAATTTTCTCAGATTGTACGATTGTCCGATTGCCGTGTGCTATGTGCACACAAATGAGGTCAAGCGTGCAAGATGTGGAAATTTATCCGGTATTAGAAGCCTTTTTGTTCGGTTCTGTTTATTATATCATCCTGAAGTGATTTTGAAAGGGTTGTAAACAATGCGCTATAGCCTGCAACACGAACAACAAGTCCTTTATACTTTTCGGGATTCTTTTGTGCTTCGATGAGGGTTTCACGACTTACAACATTGAACTGAACATGGCTTCCTTTCTGGTCAAAATAGCCACGGATGAGTGCCACAAAACTTTCAAGACCTTCGGGACCCGCAAGAGCCGACGGGTGGAACTTCATGTTGAAGAGCGTTCCGTTTGACGCAATGTAATGGTCAAGCTTTGCAACAGAGTTTGCTGAAGCTGTGGGGCCGTTCACGTCTCTGCCCGCAGCCGGAGAAACACCGTCTGCAATTGGAGTCTTGGCAAGTCTTCCGTCGGGGGTTGCACCTGTCTGGGCACCCAGAGGAACATTAGCCGAAACAGGATAGAGACCTGCGTGATAAATACCGCCACGGGGATTCTTGTACTTTTCGATGGGTTTTGTGTATGTATATGCAACATCGCGTGCAAATGCATCAATTTCGCAATCATCATTGCCAAACTTGGGAACTTCATTGATAAGCTCAAGAATCTTCTGATACTTATTTGAAGAACCCTTTGAAGCTCCGCTTTCAACAACCTGCTTGTAAATTCCTGCAATCTGTTCTTCCGAAACCTCAACACCCTTTGATGCAAGACCCTTGACAACTTCAAGAGTAATCTTTTCAGCATCACCGGTTGCAGAATCAACACCAAAGTTATTGGCAAGAGCCTCTTTCAGCTCGCCCAGAGTAAACTGTCTTTCCTCAAACACCAGCTTGCGTATTGCATAAAGACCGTCTGCCATATTGGCAACGCCAAAGCCCTGAGGACCTGTGAAGTTGTAAATTGCACCGCCTTCCTGAACACTCTTTCCTCTGCCGATACAATCTTCAATCATACTTGAAAGGAAAGGAAGCGGAGCACGCTCCATATGTGCAAGGTCAATTGCATTATCTGCATCAACCATCAGTTCAATCATATATTCCGTCTGAGCCTTGTATGCATCATAGAATTCGCAGAAGGTGGTCATGTCATTCACATCACCTGTTTTGATACCAATCTGCTTTCCGTTGTCAACACCGTTGGAGAACACAAGTTCAAGAGGTCTGAGCATATTGAAGAACGCCGCATCATGCCAACCGTCCGTCTTACCCATTTTCTGGGGTTCAACACAGCCAATTATATTGTACTGTCTTGCATCTTCAAGAGTGAGCCCACGGCTCACAAGCGCAGGAATAATAACCTCGTCGTTATAGTACGCAGGAAGACCGATACCTGTTCTGGTCAGTTCCCCTGCTCTGATTAAGAATTCGTGAGGAGTTTTGTTCCATACACGAACCGAAAGTGACGGCTGTGGAAGCATAATGTGCATTGAAGCATTGAGGCACATAAAGGACAAATCGTTTGTTGTGTCAACCCCGTTTTTATCCTGACCGCCTGCAATGAGGTTCTGGAACAAGCTATAGCCCGCAAAGCCCTGAGCCGATGCATCGTCACGAACCTTTGTGAAGCTGTTGAGCTTAATCCACACACAGTCCACAAGCTCCTGAGCCTGTTCACGTGTAATCTTTCCGTTTTTCAAATCCTTCTTATAATAAGGATACATATAAATATCAAAACGACCGGGAGAAATGGAGTGTCCGTTTGACTCGGTCTGAATCAGCATCTGAACAAACCAGAAGCTCTGACATGCCTCATGGAAGTTTTCAGCACCGAATTGCGGAACACGGCTGCAGTTCTTGCCGATTGTTTTAAGCTCTTCACGACGCACCGGGTCAGAACACTTTTCAGCCATTTCATAGGCGAGCTTTGAATATCTCTGCGCAAAGGTAATCGCCGCTTCACAGCTTTCGATAACTGCATTAAGGAAAATTCTTCTCTTGACAGCATCACCCTTTTTTGCGTCAATTGCACTGAGTGCCGCCTTTGCCTTTTTGATGATTCCGTCATAACCGATGCGAAGAACCAAATCATAATCTGCCGTCACGTGTCCGATACCATTGAAAAAATAGTTACCGGGAGTGAACACATTTCCGTCAATTGCATCAATTGTCTCAGAACGCATATAAGATGTTGCAAGCTCGCTTGTGGTCTTACCCTTCCAGTATGCAAAAACCTCCTTCAAAGCCTTCTTTGAATCATCAGTCAGCACAAAGGGGTCAGCCGCTCTTGTTTCAATGGTGTCAAACTCATCTTCAATCCACTGGAATGAAAACTCAGGGAAAATCTGACAGCCACGCTGTGACTTTGTTGCACTTCCAACAACAAGCTCATCCTCATGTATAATAATAGGAAGGTTTTCCAGAATATGTCTGAAAGCCTTTGCCCTTCTTGTTATAGTGGGCATTCCCTCTGTTTGTTTATAGGATTCGGTAAGCAAAACCGCACGCTCAACCTCAATTTCGGGAGCTTTTTCAAACAAAGCGTCCTTCAGGCGGTCAATACGGGGGCTTTTTACGATTTCTTTTGAATAATACTTTGCCATAACCGTCCACTCCTTTCAAAAAGTCATACTTTTTCGGCTTTTTTATTAAATCCATTCTACCACAAAACCAAAAAAATGTCAACACATTTCACAGAAAAAAACAGAAAAATTCGAAGAAAAGCAAAAAAAAGCCTTTTCGTATGCCGAGTGTTCTTAAGGACACTCGGCAGTTTTATTCGCCTTGTGGCGAGTGGTATTTGCTTCGCAAGTGATATTGCTACGCAACGGTATTGCCTACGGCAGTTTGTTGGAGAATAAAATATCACTAAAAGCGCAGCTTTTAATAACACTTTTGATTTATCAAAAATATCACTCTGTACGAAGTACAGAATATCACTTGAAAAAACACTAAAATTAAAGTATAATTAGCATAGAGGTGATAATAGCGGCAGATAGTGTTTTAAGAGATAAAGCAAAGCAATTTGCAAAAGATGTTGTTTTCTTATGCAGAGAAATTAAATCAAGTCATAAAGAAGCGGTATTGGTAAACCAACTACTTCGTTCGGCGACTTCAATTGGTGCAAATCTACACGAAGCACAATATGCTCAAAGCAAGAACGATTTCATATCAAAACTCGAAATTGCTCAAAAAGAGTGCTATGAAACAGAGTATTGGTTAGAATTGCTTTTTGAAACAGATTGTATCGAAGAACATAAATATAGGGAAATGCGAAACGAATGCGGTGCTATTCGAAGAATGTTGATATCATCACTAAAAACAGTTAAATCTAAATAGTAGTATTAAGCCTGAAACGATTTTGTCGTTTCAGGCTTTTCTAATAAGGTCTTAGGATTATCCTGAATTTATTGGAAGATGCGATACATTTTCCCTGCTTGTTACGCTATCGGACGAGGATATGTTTTGATTTACAAAGTGATTTTTGCGGTAATCTGTCGGAGAACACCCTACATAAGTTTTGAAAAATCTACTAAAGGAATAAATGTCAGAAAAATTCAGCTTTTCGAATAAAGCAGATATTGGAATATTGGTTGTCTTTAAAATATTTTTGGCATATTGAATCCGCTTGTCACGATAATATGAAATAATATTTTTTCCATACATAGACTTGAATTTCCGCAACAATGTGTATTTATTAAAATAAAATTGGTTTGAAAGGGAGTCTAAAGTCATAACAGACATGTAATTATTGTCTATATAATTTTTAACTGCAATGATAGGATTGCTCGTTATATCGGTTTCGATCATCCTGCTATGGTCAAATTGCGTTAAAATGCAGTTAAAAAGCTCCAACATTTTTGCCTTGTATAATAACTCGTAATTATGTTTCTTCTTTTCAAAAATTTCAATTATTTCAAAAAAGAGCTTCCGAAAATTCGCCATATCAGACGGGATAAAAACATATGGAATACACATATCCTTAAACACATCCTCCTGAATCAAAGCCAATTCATCATCCGACATTGCTTCCTTGGGTTTAAAGGATACAGCTCTTTTTTCACTTATATTGCTGTATATCATATCAAAATGGATATGAGGCTGCACAAAATTAACATTATCAACACATTCAAATTTGTGGTGAATACCCGGTCTTAAAAAGACAACATCATTTTTCTTGCACAGATATTCTGTGTTATCTACTGTAATTTTGCACTTTCCGTCGGTTACCAGAATGATTTCATAATCAAATATTACTCTGGTGTTTATTTTGAATGGAGCAGTAAGAGTAGAAAGCATTGCTACTCTTATATACGGAGAAAATTCATTTATATTCATAAACTTCGTTCCTTTCACTTGGCACTATGTCAACAAATGATAAATTTATTAACTAAAATTGCTATTCTAACTTATTTAAAAAATTGCTATAATTGTAGCATAATTTCCAATATAAATCAAGGAGGAGACGTAAAAATGTTAAATTTGTCAAAAATGCAAAACTTTGAAACGAGATCAATTTCTGCTGAAAATTTTAAGGGCGAAAAAGGCAAAGGCGGAATGGCAGAGCACGGAACGGGAGAAAATTACGCAAGAGATTTAGGAAAAGGATGGAAAATATCCCCCGCTGCTGTAGTGTCAGCAGGCGAAACGTTTACACTGGCTGATATAGACGGTGCCGGCATTATAAAACATATATGGATTGCCGATAGCTGTCCCAAAAACAGAATGCTTATTATCAGAATGTACTGGGACGGAAGTGATACTCCTTCGGTGGAAGTGCCGCTTGGTGATTTTTTTGCATCTGCCGAGTATCAGAATTATGCACAGCTTACATCACTGCCGGTTTGTGTAAATCCGAAAAAAGCTTTTAATTGCTATTGGGATATGCCATTTTACAAACACTGTAAAATAACTATTGAAAATCTTCATACAGAAGATGTTGAAGTCTATTATCAGATTGATTATCTGGTAGGCGATGTACCCGAAGGACACGGATATTTCCATGCCCAGTTCAGAAGAACGAATCCGCTTCCGTATAAAGAAAATTATACAATTTTAGATAATATTGAAGGAAACGGCCATTATGTAGGAACCTATATGTTTTGGGGTGTAAATAATACTGGCTGGTGGGGCGAAGGCGAAATTAAATTTTACCTTGATGGTGACAAAGAATATCCAACAATTTGCGGAACGGGTACGGAGGATTATTTTTGCGGGTCATGGAATTTTGATATCGGCGGAAAATATCAGGAATTTTGCACTCCTTACGCAGGGCTTGCCAAAGTAATACGCCCGGATGGATTGTATAGCTCACAGCAGAGATTTTCTCTTTACAGATGGCATATAGTTGATCCCATTTATTTCAAAAAAGATATAAAAGTAACAATCCAAGCATTAGGATGGAGAAGCGGCGGACGTTATTTGCCGCTGCAAGACGACATTTCATCTGTGGCATTCTGGTATCAAGACAGTATATGCAAAAACTTTCCAAAGCTTCCTTCGACAGATGAATTAGAAATTATATAATTCAACTCTCTGTCCGAGATAAGTATTGGTGTGCATAACTGACCTTTTTATTCATTTTCTATGAATGCCCATAGGTAAATGAAAAGGAGCAAGGCATATTTCAACCTTGCTCCTATCGGTCAGTATTCAGTTCGCCAAATTGGAATTTGGTAGTTAGTTTGGACCAGGCCCTATGCCTAACGCACCTATCAAAAAGAAAGCACCGTAAATAATATTATCCGAATATGGACAGATTCTTGATAAATATATCAAATTGATGAATAAAAAATATGCACATATCAAAGTAGATAAATATGTAATTATGCCAAATCATTTTCATTTAATTCTCAACATAACAGATTACAAAAACGGTGCGTCGGAAACCGCCGCACCCTACAATAATGAAACCTCAAAATTTGTGTCATTGTTAAAAAGATATTGTAACAGAGAATATGGCGAAAATATATGGCAATCATCTTGTAACGACCACATAATTCGTGGTGAAAAAGACTATCAAAAAATATGGGAATATATAGATACAAATGTCATACGTTGGGAAAAAGATTGTTTTTATAATGACGAAAGGTCGTAGCAATTCGCTACGACCTTTTACTGTCCTTAAGAGTACACCCCATACAAAAAGACTCTTTTTGCTTTTTCAAAATAATTATCTCACGACTTACTTCTTCCACGTTTTGCGGGACAACAGCACAAGCACCGGGAATATTTCAAGACGGCCAATTATCATCACAAGGGACAACACAAGGGTCGAGACTGTTGAATATCCCGAAAAATTACAGGTGGGGCCAACGGCACCGAGCCCCGGACCGATATTGCTGAGAGTTGCCACAACAGCGGTAAAGTTAGTTGTGAAGTCCATATTGTCACAGCTGATAATCAGCATTGCAACAGCAAAAATAAACATATAAGCAACAAAGAAAACATTCACTCCGCGCAAAACCTCGTGTTCAAGAGGTTTCCCGTTCAGCTTGACCTTTACCGTGCTCTTGGGATGAACAAGAACCTTAATTTCCTTAATGATACTTTTGAAAAGAATCAAAATTCTTGAAACCTTCAAGCCTCCGCCCGTACTTCCTGCACAAGCTCCGCAGAACATCAGTAAAACAAGAATAGTCTTTGAAAGCTGAGGCCATAAATCAAAATCCACCGTAGAAAAGCCCGTTGTGGTTATTATTGATGATACCTGAAAGGCACTGTGCCTCAAAGCTTCTTCCGATGTTCCGAAAGCGTCTCTTATATTAAAGAAAATAACAGCAATTGACGCTGCAATAATACCAAGATAAATCCAGACCTCTTCCATTTTGAAGGCTGACCGAACCTTTCGCATAATCAAAAGGTAATAAAAACTGAAATCAACGCCAAACATCACCATAAACACAGTAATTATAACCTGTATATATGACGAATATTCGCCCACGCTTGAATTAAGTATACCAAAGCCACCCGTACCTGCTGTGCCGAAGGTGAGTGTTGAAGCTTCAAACCAATCAAAACCACCTACCATCAGTAAAAGTATTTCAAGTATAGTCATCAAAATATAAATCCCGTAAAGTATCTTTGCGGTTGACTTCACTCTAGGAACAAGCTTGCCCACAGAATGACCGGGACTTTCCGCCCTGATCAGATGCAGATTTCCGCCGCCTGACACCGGCAGAATTGCCACCAGAAACACCAGAACCCCCATACCGCCAATCCAATGAGTAAAGCTTCGCCAAAAAAGCATCGACTTTGGAAGAGCTTCAACATCCGACAAAATTGATGCACCCGTTGTTGTGAACCCCGATGCAGTTTCAAAAAAAGCATCAATAAAATTCGGAATACTACCCGAAAAAACAAAGGGCAATGCTCCGAACACACTCATGAAAATCCAGCTCAAAGCCACAGCCGCAAAGCCTTCCTTTGCAAACATGGTTTTATCCTTGGGTCGCGTGAGAATCAAGGGCACACTGACCCCAAGGCAAATCAACGAGCAAAGTAAAAATGTCCATTTACACGGTTCATCAAAAACAACAGCGCAACCAAAGGGAAGCAGCATTGCCGCAGCTTCAATTCCCAATACGCATCCTAACACATAAGAAACTATTCTGTACTTCATATTCATCCTCTATTTCAAAATATCGCTTATATCATTAAATCCCTTGTTTGTAGTAACAACAATAACCGTGTCACCCGCAAGCATCATATCTTTACCTCTTGGTGTTATAATCTTGCCTTCACGAATTATGCAGGCAATGAGTATATCAGGCTTCAAAGATATTGTTTCAAGGGTTTTGTTTGCAACAGGCGAGCCGTCAACAATTCGGAACTCCAGTGCTTCGGCTTTCCCGTCAAGTATATAATGCATCGTTTCAATATTACTGCCGATTGAATTATTCATGGCACGGACAAACCGCAGAATGTACTCCGCCGTAATATCCTTTGGATAAATTATGGTATCCAATCCCAGATTCCGTATAACCTCATCATAACCTATACGGTTGATTTTTGTAATAACCTTCCCCTGAGTTTTTGTATTTGCATAAAGAGAAAGCATAACATTTTCTTCATCAATATTGGTAAGTGACACAAATGACTCTGCATTTTCAATACCTTCTTCAATCAGCAAACGGTTGTCCGTGCCGTCTCCGTTAATTATGTCAGCTTTGGGAATGATTCCGCAAAGAAACTCGGCACGTTCACGGTTCTGTTCAATAATTTTAACCTCAATGCCTGATTTAATAAGGTTGTGTGCAAGATAAACAGCCGTTGTTCCGCCGCCCACAATTATGCAATCCTTGACCTTGTTGGTTTTTATACCGATTTTCTTAATAAAACTTGCCGCATCCTTAATCGCCGCAACAATGCTGACAAAATCTCCTTCCTTCAGCATAAAATCACCGCTTGGAATAAAGGCATCATTTCCACGTTCAACACCGCATATAAGAATATTTGACCCGAGCCTTCCGCCAATGTCAACCAGCTTCAGGTTGCAGAGCGGAGAATCCTTCTGAAGTCTGAACTTGAGAATTTCAACTCTGCCTTTTGCAAATGTATCAATCTCAATGGCAGAAGGGAATCGCAAAACTCTTGCCATTTCCATAGCCGCGGTCTGTTCGGGATTGATAATCATTGCCAATCCCAGCTCCTCCTTGATAAGGTGAATTTCCCTGCTGTATTCGGGGTTGCGTACACGGGCAATGGTGTTGCAGTTGTTATTGATTTTCCTTGCAATCAGGCAGGTGAGCAAATTCAACACATCCGACCCTGTGACCGCAATGAGAATATCAGCCTCATCAATGCCTGCTTCATTCAAAGTTTCAATACCTGCACCGCTTCCCGTAACCCCCATAACGTCATAGGAATTAACCGTATCCTGCAATATGCTTTGTCTCACATCAACAACAGTAATATTGTGCCCGTCCTCACGGCTCAGCCTTTCAACCAGCTTTTCGCCAACCTTTCCCAATCCGACAACAATTATATTCATAATAGCTACACTCCGTATTCACATAGTTTTTCCCATATTTTAAAGACAACTTTCAAAAATTTCCTTTATTATGTCATAATCAAGCTCCTCAAAGCTCCTGACAGTTCGTTTGCGTCCATATGTGCATAAATCTGCCAGCCTTTCGGCAGAAACTTCTCCAAGTCCAAAATCACTTATCCTTGACGGCATTTCAATAAATTCAAAAAACTTCTCCATCCTCTCAATACCCTCAATTGCCGCACTTTCATCATCCTTTCTCTCAACGCCCCACACATTTCTTGCAAACTGTGCAAAACGAGGTATGTTGAGTCGGTATATATATCTTGCCCACGCAGGATAAAGAACAGCCAGCCCCGCACCGTGAGCAACCTGGTCATATTCACCGCTGAGTGCGTGTTCAAGCTGATGAACAGCAAGAAAGTTTTCGCGTCCGCAGCTTGTAAGGTTATTGTGCGAAAGACTTGATGCCCACATAATATTTGCCCTTGCATCATAATCATCAGGCTTGTCCATCAAAACCCGACCCGATTCAATAACTGTCCTCAATATACTCTCCGCAATGCCATCAGTAATTGGAGTGGGTTCAACAGGGGTAAAGTATCTTTCCATGGTATGTGCCATAATGTCAACAATACCGCAAGCTGTCTGATACTTACTCACAGAATATGTCAATTCGGGATTGAGAATTGAAAACAGACATCTGAAGGAATCGCAACCATAGCCTCTCTTCATATTTTCTTCCATATTTGTCATAACAGCATTGGCACTCATTTCACTTCCCGCAGCCGAAATCGTAAGAATTGTTCCAACAGGAAGAGCTTCCTTTACCTCGCGTTTCCGTGTTGGAAAATCCCAGACGTCACAATTCGAAACCGCTCCTGCCGCAGTAAACTTTGACGAATCAATAACCGAGCCGCCGCCAACCGCAAGAATCATTTCAACCGATTCCTCCTTGGCAATCCTCACCGCTTCACGAATGAACTCCAGCTTTGGGTTAGGTTCAACCCCACCCATTTCAACAACTTCAATTCCGCTATCCTTCAGGGACTTTATAACATCATCATAAAGCCCCGACCTTTTGATGCTTGACTTACCGTACTGCATCATAATCTTTCCAAAACCGTATCCTTTTATTATCTCACCCACATTTTTGTGAGTGTCCTTTCCAAAGTACACCTTTGTCGGTGCGTAATATATAAAATTCTGCATTTTCCAACACCCTTCAAAAAAATTTCTGTTACCTTCAAAAATCGACAAACTAATGTTTTAATTTGTATAAACTTGACACAAACTTCAAACACTCGCCTTTATCGACTACCACCCGCATTCTTCCTTTAAGAACTCTCCAAAAGTTGTGTCGATAACATCTAAATCAAAATTATAGTAGTACACATATGCTATTTCTTGTTTTTCATCGGAGCATCCAACAAATACTAATTTTTTAGGATACCTTAAATCATATTCATTTACATTTAAGACATTAAACTCAAAATCATCGTGTTGGAAATGCGGTTCTTTGGCATTG
>JAFSDN010000038.1 GCA_017436245.1 Clostridia bacterium | reverse complement strand
TATTTGTTATATGCAAAAAACGATGCACCAAAGACAATAACCATTGCAACAACTAACCACCATCTTCTTAATATTACCTCTATTAACTCTTGAATATTAATTTCTTTATCCAATTGACTTACCCCTTTACTGATTTTGCAAATTTTCAGCATAATACATACTGAACAGACCCATTATAACACAAAAGAATTGAATTTGCAATATTTTTTTAAATAAATTAATTGACCTGACAGTATATTTATTATATAATAATATAGGGTATTTTCTGCAATATATCAAACCCATAATTTAAGGAGGAGAAAAATGACATACAAAGAGGAATATTTAAAATGGCTCAGTTCTGACGTTATTGATTCAGAAGACAAAGCCTTGTTGAAAAATATGGAAAATGATGAAAGTGAAATAAAAGAATGTTTTTACCAGAATCTTGCCTTTGGAACAGGCGGACTCAGAGGCATACTCGGTCTTGGCACAAACAGAATGAACAAGTACGTTGTACGACGTGCAACACAGGGTATCGCCAATTATATAGCAAATCACGGTGAAGAGTTGAAATCACGCGGTGTTGCAATCGGTTACGATTCAAGACATTTTTCCGCCGAATTTGCCCTTGAAACAGCCCTTACACTTTGTGCAAACGGCATCAAGGCGTATCTCTTTGACGAACTTCGCCCAACTCCGGAGCTTTCTTTTGCAATACGTCACCTCCACGCAATCGCAGGTGTTGTTATAACCGCTTCACACAATCCGTCGAAGTATAATGGCTACAAAGCATATTGGGAGGATGGCGGTCAGTTGCCACCTGCAGTTTCAGACAAGCTTTTGGAAGAAATCAACAGCCTCGATTCATTTGAAGCAAAGACAATGACACGAGAAGAAGCTGAAAAATCAGGCTTGCTCACCATTATTGGAGAAGAAGTTGACAAAGCATACATCGACGCAGTTTACACACAGGCAATCAATCCTGACGTGGTAAAAGAAGTTGGCGACAAATTCAAGCTTGTTTACACACCGATTCACGGTAGTGGAAACAAACCAGTAAGGGCAATTCTTGAAAAATCAGGCTTTAAAAACGTTATTATCGTAAAAGAACAGGAACTTCCTGACGGTGCTTTCCCGACAGTTGAATCACCCAACCCTGAAAACAAGGAATGCTTCACAAAGGCTATTGAACTTGCAAAGGAAAACGATGTCAGCCTTATAATCGGAACTGACCCTGACGCTGACCGTATGGGAATTATGCTTCGCAACAGCGAGGGTGAATACATCTCAATGACAGGCAATCAGGTTGGTGCTCTACTCACAGATTATATTATTTTAGCCAAAGCAGAAAGAGGAACACTCCCTGCAAACGGTGCGGTGATTTCCACAATCGTTTCAACAAAAATGGCAAAAGTTCTTACCGAAAGCTATGGAATGAAATATATCGAAACACTTACCGGTTTTAAATTCATAGGTGAAAAAATCCACGAATTTGAAACAACAGGAAGCAATGAATTCCTTCTCGGTTTTGAAGAAAGCTATGGTTACCTCGTAGGTACACACGCACGCGATAAGGACGCAGTTGTTGCAAGTATGCTGATTGCAGAAATGGCTGCATATTACAGCCAGAAAGGCAAAACTTTGTACGACGTGATGCAGGAACTTTACAAAAAGCATGGCGGCTTTGCAGAAGAAACTGTAAGCATCACAATGGAGGGCAGCGAGGGTATTGCAAAAATCAAGGCAATAATGGAAGACATAAGAACAAACAAGCCAACCTCCTTCGGTGATTTCAAAGTTACTGCAATCCGCGATTACAAAACAGGGATAAAATACAACCTTGCTGACAACAGTGAAGAAACTCTCACCCTTCCGAAATCTGATGTACTTTATTTTGAACTTACAAATGGCGCTAGCTTCGTGGCACGTCCCTCGGGCACAGAACCTAAGATAAAAATGTACTATCTTATCCAGTCCGAAACTGAAGAAAGTGCAAAAAATGTGTTAAAAAATGTGAAAAATGAGGTTAATAATTATTTCAAATTTTAGCATAAAAAAGCAAATGACCTGTCAGGTCATTTGCTTTTTTACTAAATATTCTTAAAATACTGATAAACATAGCACTTTAACATTCCGTTATATAGCTTTCTTTTTTTATCAGCTTCTCTGCCATAATATTTTTCAAATTCTTCATACGAAGTAAGTATATATTTTTTTGCATTTGGAAATTGTGAAAATTTTCTTCCCATATCACGATAAAGCTGTTTTACCGTGTTTTCGTCCATAAGTCTTTCACCATAAGGCGGATTGCAGATTATGACACCCTTGTCCTCAAAAGGCACTGCATCTTTCATATCGCATACGGAAAACCTGATTTTATCAAGTACTCCTGCGTTTTTTGCATTCAGTTTTGCTGTTTCCACCGCCTGGGGCAAAATATCCGAAGCAAAGATAATGGGTTCTGCATCAGTCATGATGTTTTCCCTTGCCTCTTCACGGCAATCCTTCCAAAGACGTGAATCCATCTGACCTTTCCATTTTTCAGCAACAAATCCTCTGTTCATACCCGGTGCAATGTTCATCGCATACATCGCCGCCTCAATCGGAAGTGTACCACTACCGCAGAATGGGTCCATAAAAGGTCTGTCACCCTGCCATCTGCTTATGTCTATCATCGCATAGGCAAGTGTTTCACGCATTGGCGCAACCACACCCTTTTCCCTGTATCCCCGCTTATACAAATTGTCACCGGTTGTATCTATATAAACAGTAACAACATCTTTCATTATTGCAAACTGAATCGGATATAAGGGTCCCGTTTCCTCAAACCAGCTTATTCCGTACTTTTCGCCAAGACGGCTGACAACAGCTTTTTTTATAATCGACTGACAATCAGGAATGCTGTGGAGTGCGGATTTCAAGGAATGTCCTTTTACAGGAAAAGCACAGTCCTTTCCAATGTACTCCTCCCACTCTATTGCCTTTATTCCCTCAAAGAGCATTTCGAAGTTTGTGGCTTTGAACTCTCCCATTTTTATCATAATTCTTTCGGCACATCTGAGATTGATGTTTGCAAGGCATATAGCTTCCGCATCACCCTCAAAGGTAACACGTCCGTCAACAACCTCGGTTGTTTCATAACCAAGGTTGCGAACCTCGTTTGCAACTATTGATTCTGTTCCCAAAAGTGTCGGAATTGTAAGAAGCAGTCTTTTTTTCATCCTACACCTCAATGATTTTCAAGATATTTTTTAAGATACTGTCCAGTATAGGACTTTTTGCATTTCACAATTTCCTCAGGTGTTCCGCAGGCTATGATTTCTCCACCCTTGTTGCCTCCCTCAGGTCCAATATCTATAATATGGTCTGCGACCTTTATTACATCAAGATTATGCTCAATGACAACAACAGTGTTTCCGGCATCAACAAGCTTTTCCAAAACCTCAATGAGTCTGTGAACGTCCGCTGTATGAAGTCCGGTTGTGGGCTCGTCAAGGATATATATTGTTCTGCCTGTGTTTCTTCTACAAAGCTCGGTTGCAAGCTTAACCCTTTGTGCCTCACCGCCTGAAAGTGTAGTGGATGGCTGACCAATTTTCACATAACCCAAACCTACATCGTAAAGGGTTTGCAGTTTTCTTTTAATCTTCTGATGATTTTCAAAGAACGAAACGCCCTCTTCAACCGTCATATCAAGGACCTCGTGGATGTTTTTGCCCTTGAACTTTACCTCTAAAGTTTCACGGTTGTATCTTTTTCCCTTGCACACTTCACACGGAACATAAATATCGGGTAAAAAGTGCATTTCAATCTTGATTATACCGTCGCCGCAGCATGCCTCGCAACGGCCACCCTTAACGTTAAAGCTGAATCTTCCGGATTTATATCCCCTCATTTTGGCCTCGTTGGTTGTGGCAAAAAGGTCACGGATATCAGAAAACAGCCCTGTGTATGTTGCAGGGTTTGACCTCGGTGTACGCCCGATTGGTGACTGGTCGATATCTATGATATTATCAAGATTTTCAAGACCCTCAATACGGTCAAACTTGCCCGGTTTTTTGTGACTTCTGTTCAATTTATTTGAAAGGTGCTTGAAAACAATTTCGTTTATCAGGCTTGATTTACCCGAACCCGAAACACCTGTTACAGCCACAAATTTTCCAAG
>JAFSDN010000001.1 GCA_017436245.1 Clostridia bacterium | reverse complement strand
GGCCAGACAAACGGCAAACCGTGGCGCGGCGCGGCGCAGCAACGGCCATAGCGGCGGCGATGAATCGGCGGGTAAGCAATGCCGCGAAAGCACCAACGACAGCCGTGCGCTTTCGGCGGCGGCGATGACCTATGTTGCGTCGGCGGCTGTGGCTGTTGCCAACCTTTTGAGACTTATTCTGATTGTTGGCGGAAGAAACAGAGATTAAAGAGTCAGGTGTGAAATTATGACGGCAAGAGAAGCTGCCCTCAAGGCATTATATGATATAGAAACAAAGGATACCTTCACAAATGCGGCATTGAAAAATGCATTGAACACAGATTTGTCGGATAATGACCGTGGACTTGCAACCGAGCTGATTTACGGTGTTGTTCTGAACAAAACGGCGTTGGATTATATTATTTCAAGGTATTCAAAGATAAAGCTGAAAAAAATGTCGCCATGGGTTATTAATATTTTGCGGCTGGGTGTTTTTCAGATTTATTATATGGACAAAATTCCACACAGTGCCGCCTGCAATGAGTCGGTGAAGCTGGCAAACAAGTATTCTCACCGTGCGGGGTCGGGCTTTGTGAATGGAGTTCTCAGAGCTTTTTCACGGGAGTCGGAGGGCTTTCAGTTCCCAAAAGAAAAGGGGATGGCAGAGTATTTTTCCCTGAAATATTCGTATCCTTTATGGATGGTTGAAAAGCTTCTTGACGAATACGGCGAAGAACGGTGTGAGGCTTTGTTTGAAGAAAACAGACGTTCTCATGGGGTGTTTTTGAGAGTTAACACCTTGAAAAATACGGTTGAACAGGCATTGGTAACTCTTGAAAATCAGGGAATTTCATGTGAAAAGACAGAAGTGGAAAATTGTCTGAAGGTGACGGGCAAAATCAACGTTGATTTGTCAAAAGCATATTCGGATGGGCTGTTTTCGCTCCAGAATATATCTTCACAGAAGACGATTGAGATTCTTGACCCAAAGGCAGGGGAAACTGTTTTTGATATGTGTGCGGCTCCCGGAGGCAAGAGCTGTGCCATTGCCGAAAAAATGGAAAATCGGGGCAGAGTTCTGTCCTTTGATATATTTGAACACAAGGTTGAGCTTATAAAAAAGTCGGCTCAGCGTCTTGGTATTGAAATTGTGGATGCACGGTTGCAGGATGCGGCAGAGGATTGTGCCGAGCTTTATGAATCGGCTGACAGAGTCCTTGTTGATGCGCCCTGTTCGGGGCTTGGGGTGATACACAAAAAGCCCGATATAAAGTTTAAGAGGACGGCAGAGGATGTTGAGGAGCTGTGCCGGATACAAAAACGCATATTAAGCACCGCAAGCAAGTATTTGAAAGATGGAGGTGTGCTGGTGTACAGCACCTGCACAATATTGCCCGAGGAAAACCGTGTTCAGATTGAGAACTTTCTGAATGAGCATAAAGAATACAAAAAGGTTTCGGAAGAACAGATATTGACAACCGAGCGGGGAGAGAGCGGTTTTTATATCTGCAAGATGGTGAAAGAGAAAAATGAAGATTAATCTTATGGATTTGAGCTGTGATGAGCTGAAAGAGCTGGTTGCCAAAATAGGTGAGCCGCAGTTTCGGGGAAAGCAGATTTTTGAATGGATATATAAGGGTGCCGAGAGCTTTGATGATATGACCAATATTCCCAAAGGCCTCAGAGAAAAGCTGTCGGAAATTGCGTGGGTAGGCAGTGCAAAAATTTGTGAAAAATATGTTTCAGAGATTGACGAAACACGCAAGTATCTGTTACAATTAAATGATGGGAATTATATTGAGTCGGTATTGATGAAATATGATTACGGTTATACAATCTGTGTTTCATCACAGGTGGGCTGCAAAATGGGCTGCAAATTCTGCGCATCAACCCTCAACGGCTGGAGTCGGAATCTTTCGGCAGGTGAGATTGTCGCCCAGGTTCTTTGTGTTCAGAAGGACCTTGGTGAAAGGATTTCGAATATAGTGATGATGGGAATTGGTGAGCCTCTTGATAATTTTGACAATGTTTTGAAATTTATTGAGCTTGTGAATGCGCCGGGCGGATTGAACATCGGACAGAGACATATTTCGGTTTCAACCTGCGGACTTGCTAATAAGATACGTGAATTGGCGGAGCGAAAGTTGCAGATAACCCTTTTGCTGTCATTGCACGCACCTGATGATGAAAGACGTTCAAGTATTATGCCCGTGAACAACAAGTACCCCATAAAAGAGGTTATGGATGCCTGTGATTTATACATAAAGGAAACGGGACGACGGATTTCTTTTGAGTATACGCTGATTTCAGGAGTTAATGACAATCCCGAAGAAGCGGATAAGCTGGCGGCACTTGTGAAAGGAAAGCTGTGCCATGTGAATCTTATCCCTGTGAACAAGGTTCAGGAAACGGGCTTTGACAAAAGCAGTAAAAAAAGAGTTGAAGAATTTAAAAAGCGGCTTGAAAAGCATGGAATACCGGCAACTGTGCGCAGAGAAATGGGCAGTGATATTAATGCCGCCTGCGGACAGCTTCGAAACCGTAAGCAAGGCTTGTGAGGAAGACGGTTTGACGGTTTTGCGCATTTTTGATATTTGGTGTTCGTTTATACGGACGGAAAGGCTATGGTAGTATGATTATAAAAGTATGTGGGCTGTCCCATGTGGGAAAGCGCCGTGAGCTTAACGAAGACAGCTTTGGCGTTTATGGCTTTGAGGACGGAAGGCTGAGCGGTGTTTGTGTTCTTGCCGACGGAATGGGCGGACACAATGCAGGTGAGGTTGCAAGCGCAATGGCAGTTGAGGCTGTGGTTAATGAGCTGAAGGAGGATATTTCCGAAAAGGAGAGTAATCAAATCAGTCACAACATTATGGCCGCCATTGATTATGCAAACTCAAATATCTATGAAAAATCCCTGAAGAATCCCGAACAGGCAGGAATGGGAACAACCCTTGTGGTGGCATACGTAACCGATGAATTTGTGAGAATTGCCAATATCGGAGACAGCCGTGCCTACGTTGTTTCCGACAAAAAGATTTGCAGAATAACCGTTGACCATTCGGTTGTTGAGGAGCTGGTTCAGCGGGGTTCCATAACCCGTGAGGAAGCAAGACGGCATCCTGACAAGAATATTATTACAAGGGCTTTGGGAACAGACCTGTTTGTTGAGGCTGATTATTATGATTATGTTCCCACCGCAGGCGAGACGATTTTGTTGTGTAGTGACGGTTTGACCGAAATGGTTGATGAAGAGGAAATCAGAGATATAGTAAGCAATGCCGAAAATGAAAGCCTTGCGGTTCAGAGCTTGGTTGAAAAGGCAAACGAAAATGGCGGTGTTGACAACGTGACGGTTGTTGCATTACGTTTTGCGGAGGAGGCGAAGGCAGATGACGCTGATAGGTAGAGTTCTTGCTGGCAGATATGAGATTATTGAAGAAGTAGGCAACGGCGGTATGGCTGTTGTGTATAAGGCAAAATGTCAGCTCCTGAACAGATTTGTTGCGGTAAAGGTGCTCAGACCTGATTTACAGAACGATCAGGAATTTGTTCACAGATTCAATGTTGAAGCACAGGCGGCGGCAAGCCTTGCTCACCCCAATATTGTTTCCATTTATGATGTTGGCTGTGAGGACGGGCTACATTATATCGTTATGGAGTTTATTGAAGGAAAAACCCTGAAGGAGTATATTGAAGAAAAGCGTGTTCTCCACTGGCGCGAGGCGGTTGAATTCACAATTCAGGTTGCAAAAGGCCTTGAACAGGCGCACAAGAATTCAATTATACACCGTGATGTGAAGCCTCACAATATTATAATGACGGCTGACGGAGTCCTGAAGGTTACGGACTTTGGAATTGCAAGGGCAAATGTTCAGTCAACCGTTACCTGTGCTGATACGGCAATAGGCTCGGTTCACTATATTTCCCCTGAACAGGCTCGGGGAGGCTATACCGATGAACGCTCGGATATATATTCTCTTGCTGTGGTTCTTTATGAAATGATTACGGGACGGGTGCCCTTTGACAGCGACAGACCTGTTACCGTTGCCATTATGCATCTTCAGGACCGGCCTGTAAATCCCAGAGAGTTTAATATAAGTATTCCGCTTTCGCTGGAGCGTATTGTTCTGAAGGCGATGTCAAAGGAAGTTTCGGCAAGATATAAAAATGTTTCGGAACTGATTTCGGAGCTTCAGGGTGTTTTGGGGAACACGTCTTCGGTAAATTATTTTGCCGCTTCGGATGAAGATGTTCAGGATACGTCAATCGAAGAGGTTAATGCCGCAGTTCAAAGCCGGACTGCCGGCAATGCGTCACAATTCAAACGTCAGGAATCGGCAGGAACAACGCAACAGACTGTGGAGTTCAGAAATACTTCTGCAGGGGGCTCGGCAATGAATGAAACTGTGGTGATGCCTGCGGTTAATGTGAATAAGCCCCCCCGTGAAAGGGAAGCCGGAATGGAGAATTCTGCGGCAAATGGCAGAATTAAGACCGAAACTGTTGATGAATTCGAAAGTTTGGAGATTGGTGACATGAAGAAAAAGAAAAAGCCCTCTGTGAATAAAAAGACTTCAAGAATGGTGATTCTTGCGGCAATACTGAGTGCAGTTCTGATTGTTGGCGGACTTGTTTATGTTGCCCTGGATATTCTTGGCTTTTTTGCGGCAGGAAATGCTGATGTGCCGTCTGTTCCCAATGTTGTGGGAATGCTGTATGATGAGGCGGAAAGCGAACATGAGAATGCAGACCAAGAGGGTGCTGAATACAAAATTGACCTTATCATAAAGGAAAAGGTTGTCAGCGATAAGCCTGAAAATACCATCCTTGACCAGTCCCCCGAAGCCGGCACAAAGCTGAGAAAGGGCGAGTTGACTCAGGTTGAGGTTACGGTGAGCACGGGAAGCGACAAAATTGTTCTTGAAGATTATTATAATTGGAAAAAAGAGGATGCAAAGGTTTCGCTGATGAATCACGGTCTGGTTTGCGAATTTGACGAGGTTTACAGCGAGGATGTGGAAAAAGGTTATGTTGTTTCACAGAGCCCTGCAAAGGAGTCGTCGGTTAAAAAGGGTACAACTGTTCGTTTGACGGTGAGTCTTGGCTCCAAGGAAGACGAAACGGGAATAGAGGTTAAAAACTATATTGGCGAGAGCAATATGGACGCTGTCAGAAAAGCTGTGGAAGAACAGGGCTTCAAGGCGGTGTTCATAAAAGAAGCGCATGAAACTGTGAAAAAGGGAGTTATTTTTGAGCAGGCACCTGTTGCAGGTGTTAAACTGGAAAAGGGCGAGGAGATTACTCTTTATGTAAGCAACGGCCCTGATGCAAACGGTGACAAAACCGTTCAGCCGCCCGAAGGCAGCACAGGCGATTCGTCTGTGAAGAAAAAGACAAAATGGTTGACAGTATACGGGCCAAAGGACAAGGAAAGCTCTTTGGTTGAGGTGAAGATGGATGGTGCGGTTATATTCAGCAAGACCCTTCAGCGAAATGCCAATACCCTTTTGAAGCTTGAGAGCACTCGCAGTAAGGTTGAAATTGAAATTCTGTATGATGGCGTGTCAAAGCAAAAGAATACGGTGAATTTATTCTAAAGGGGTAGAAAATGGGGATTTTTGAAGGCGTAATAGTCAAGGGAATCGGTGGTTTTTATTACGTTAATACTGATAACGGTGTTTTTGAGTGCCGTGCAAGAGGTGTATTCCGCAAGCGTGGATTTACGCCCCTGGTAGGTGACAGGGTTGTTATTGAAAACAGCGACAGCAGCCATGGAGTGATAAATGAGATTTGTGAAAGAAAAAACACTTTGATTCGGCCTGCTGTTGCCAATGTCACACAGCTTGCTGCGGTTGTGGCGAAATCAAGTCCTTCGCCAAATCCGTATATTCTTGACAAGCTGATTGCATCGGCAGAATTTGTTAATCTGAAAATTGCTGTTTGCTTCAACAAGTCTGACCTTGATGAAGATTGCGCTCTTGTGGATGTGTATAAAAATGCCGGATTTAATGTTATTGAAACCAGTGCGGTGAATGATGACGGAATTCAGGGGTTGAAGGACTTTCTCAAAGACGAGCTGACGGTTTTTGCAGGTAATTCGGGTGTTGGAAAATCAAGCCTGACCAATAAGCTTCTTGGTGCGGAGGTCTTTGAAACCGGTTCTGTGAGCCGCAAGCTTGAGCGTGGAAGGCATACAACAAGACATTCCGAGCTTGTGGAGCTGCCCTTTGGCGGATATATAATTGATACTCCGGGGTTCAGCTCATTTGACATCAACACCATTCCCCTTGAAGAACTGGCAGAAACTTTCAGAGAGTTTGCTCAATTTGACGAGGGTTGCCGTTTTCCTGACTGCACCCACAGAACAGAGCCCGATTGCAGTATTTGCAATTCCGTAAAATCGGGAATGATTGCCAAAAGCCGACATGAAAGTTATGTTCAGATGTACGGTGAAATCAAAACTGCAAGAGAAAACATATATTAAATAAGTCTGAAAAATCTTGCCCATCTCACCACTTTTGGCTCGGAGCGGTGAAGGTAGTTTAATGTAGAAACACAGGGTGTTTCCACTAAACAGCAAAAACTTCTCAGTTTTTGCAATCCTACGTTAAAAACAATTCACTGAATTGTTTTCTTAACACTTCGGCAGCATCGCTCGCTGCAAAGTGCAATCTGAACAATTTTTTCAGACTTATATTTTGAATCTTTAACGTAGTGAAAGGAAGATTTGTAGGGATGAAAACAATAAAAATTGCACCCTCTATTCTTGCGGCAAATATCGCAAAGCTGGGTGAAGAAGTAAAGAAAATTGAAGATGCCGGAGCGGAGTTTGTTCATATTGATGTTATGGACGGGCATTTTGTTCCCAATCTTGCCTTTTCGCCTGATACGGTAAAGGCGCTCAGAACGGATTCAAAGCTGGTTTTTGATGTTCATCTTATGATTGAAGAACCGAAAAAATATATACAAAAGTTTGTTGAAGCCGGAGCCGACATAATAACCGTTCATCAGGAGGTTACAGAAAATCTTTCTGAAATGGCTGATTTCATTCATTCGTTTGGTGTTAAGGCAGGTATTTCGGTAAAGCCCGGAACTCCTGTTGAAACTCTTGAGGGAAATATTGACAAATTTGATTTGGTTTTGATTATGACAGTTGAACCGGGATTTGGCGGACAGTCATACATTGATGCCATGAATGAAAAAATTTCAAAGGCAAGGGAAATGATTGATAAAACCGGTAAGGAAATTGAGCTTGAAATTGACGGAGGGGTTACACCACTAAACATTGCTGTTCCTGCCGCTTGCGGGATTTCGGTGGCGGTTGCCGGTTCATCGGTTTTCAAGGCGGAGGATGCAAAAAAAGCTATTATTGAAATGAGGACGAATGCAAAGTGAGATGCTACATATTTTGTTCTGCACCTATTGAATCCTATGATTATTTGAGAAAGTATGATTTTGAAAAGGCTTTTGTTATTTGTGCCGATGGCGGCTATGCTCATGCAAAGCAGCTTGGGCTGATTCCCGATATATGGCTGGGGGATGGCGATTCCCTTGGCACGGTTGATGTGGTGGCGAAGGAGAAAATGGTTTTTCCTTCAAAAAAGGATTTTACCGACACGGATTTGGCTGTTCAGGAGGCTTTGAGGCGGGGCTACGATGAAATTATTATTATTGGCGCTCTTGGGGGCAGACTTGACCACGAATTTTCGCATTTTTGTCTGCTGAAGAAGATTCTTGACAACAATGCAAGGGGAATTCTGGTGAGTGAAAAAAATGAAATAACAATGGAAAAGGAATCCTTTTCGGTTTTGCCTGACGGACGGAAGTATATTTCCTTTTTCCCTTTTGCCGGGGATGTTGAGAATTTTTCTGTGAAGGGTCTTTGCTATGAGGCGGAGAATATGTATCTTTCGTGCAGTGAGGTCCAGGCGAGCAGCAATTGCTTTGATAACGGAAAAGTGGGAGAGGTGTCATTCTCTTCGGGATATGTTCTGGTTGTGAGAGCGGATGACTAATGAAAAAGCAGGGGTGTGTTGTATGAAAAAAGTTTTGAGTTTTGTTTTGTGCCTGATGTTGATTTCGGCATATGTACTGCCATTTGGCGTTTTTGCAGAAAACGAAAAAAATATTGCAGTTGCATATCTCATGGATTCGGCTGAGGTTGACAAAAATGGCAATCTGCAAGGAGAACAGGAGCCTTTGTTTGCGGGCTCGTTTGCTGATGTTGTGCAGTATATGAATTACAGCAAGACGGGTGGCGTTATTGTTGTTGAAAAGGATGTGACCCTTGAAAAAAACACAACTCTGCAAACCTTAAAGGGGACAACTCCTTACATTTTGATTAAAGGTAAGGATGTTTCTTTTGACCTCAACGGATGTATTCTTACACAGCAGGCAGGAGTGGGACAAAGCACATCTTCTGTTTTTGTTGTTCCAAAGGACAGCAGGCTTGTAATTGAAGACAGCTCCATGGATGAATCGGGCACGGTGAACGGTGTTTGTGGCGTTGCCGAGGTGAACGGCGGAAGGTTGGTGCTTGTTGGCGGTACGGTAAAGGCTCAGGCAAATGCAAGCGAATACCCTGACGACGGGGAATTGCCCATAAAGGTTATAAATGGCGGCGAGCTTCAGGTTGAGGGAGGCGGAATCCAATATAACGGATTGCTGAACGATGGCAGAACATATTACGGTAAGTCTTGTGCTGTTTATATTGATGAAAGCAGCAGGGCAGTGTTCAAGGGCGGAATTGTTGAAGGTGAAATTGATTCTCAAAAGGCGGAAAATCTGACAATTGAGGGCGGAACATTTGATTTTGATATTTCAAACTATGTTTCGGGAGAGCAGAATGTGGTTCAGGAGGGGGAACAGTTCAGCATTGCATCGTCCTTTACCGAAACAACCACAATGGTTTTGATAGATGATGAAGAGTCAAAGGCGGATTTGGCTATTCTGCCCGAATATTCGGATAGCGGTGAAAAAATAAAAAAGATAGAGATTTGTGCATCAAAGCAGAATGACGGTGCAAAGCTGAAAAAGTGCGGAAGGGCAAGGATTGACCTGGCGGGGCTTTGGAGCGAAATCGGGAAAACAGATGCTTCTGTTGAAATCTCAACCGAAAATACGGGCTTTTTTGCGCAAAGTATAGTAATAGACCCGGAATGTGTAAAGGCGCTTGCGGAGGCTGCGGCAGGTAAAGGCTTGTTCCTTGAGCTGAGTGTGAGTGATGATGCCGCAGAAATTGTTAAAGATGCAACGCATATGCTTGAATATAATTTTGTTGATGAAGAGGGAAGAAGGGTTGAGACAGACGCAGAATTTACCGTTGAGCTTTCGGGACAGAACAGTGGTGCTTTGGAATTATATACAAAGGTTAATCCGGGCTTTGACAAAAAGGAATTTGATGCTACCGACAGCGGAATTTCAATGGCGGTGGTGAACGGCGAAGTTATTGCCCTGACCTCAAAATCAAGGCTTGAAATAACGGGACGGACTTTGGATATTGAAGGAACAATTTCAATAATCTTTTATGCTGACCTGAGCGGCTATGAAGCAAGCAAAGTAAAAATGCTTTTCTGGGATTTGCCACAGACGGATTATACGGCTGAAACGGCGCTACGCAGTGTTTCTTATGCGTCAAAGGATATTAACGGATACCGCTTTGTGTTTGAGGATATTGCTTCAAAGGAAATGAACAGGGAAATTTATGCAAGGCTTATGGCAGTTGACGCTGACGGAAAAACGGTTTATGGCGCAAAGCCCGAAAGCGGATACAGCGTTGTGACTTATGCGCAGAATATGCTTGAAAACACAAGAATGAAGCCTTTGCTTGTAAAAATGCTGAACTACGGAGCGGCGGCACAGGAGTATTTTGGCAGTGACGCTCCCCTTGCAAACAGCAGTTTGGCTGAGGTTGAACGTGTAACCGATTACACAAAAATATATAAGAGCGAGGCCACGGTTATTGATGAAGAATCATTGAACGGTGAATGTCCGGCAGAAATTGCGGGAAAAACCCTTACTCTTGAAGGTGATATTTCCATTAATTACTATGTGACCTGTGATGAGGATGTTGACGAAATCGGAATTATGTTCTGGAACGAAAAGAGCTTTCATGAAAAAGAAAAGCACATTATGGGAACCCAGATTAAAAAAATAAACACATTTACAAACAACGGAAGCTATAAGGTTTTCAGCTATGATAACATAACATCAAGAGAAATGTCGGAGCCTTTGTATGCGAGGGTTTATACCAAAAAGGATAACGTGTATAAGTACGGTGGTATTCACAAGTATAACGTCAGGGACTATGCGGCAAAGCAGATTGAAAAAAATGAAGATGCGGCACTGATAAAGCTACTCAGATGCTTGCTGATTTATGGCGAAGAAGCCGAAAATTTCTTCAGCTCCAAAAAATTGTAATCTGCCTTGACTTTTTGTGTATAAGGTGATATAATATCAAAAAACATAAAAATAACGGAGGATTTAACAATGAGCAGAATTAAGACAATTGAAACAAGAAATATTGAAAAGTCAGTTAAAAACGGCGGCTGCGGTGAATGTCAGACATCATGTCAGTCAGCTTGCAAAACTTCTTGCGGCGTTGCAAATCAGCAGTGCGAAAACGCTGACAAATAAGACTGAATCAATGGGCCGCTGTCTGAAAAGGCAGCGGTTTAATTTTGTGAATTTTGAAGGAGCTAATATGGTTCATCAGTATAAATTAAACGGATATAACATTGTTTTGGACACAGCAAGCGGTTCGGTTCACGTTGTGGACGAGGTTGCTTATGATATAATTGCTTTGTATAAAAATAAAACGCAGAATGAAATTGTGTCTGAAATTCTTGAAAAATATAAACATCTCCCTGATGTGGATGAAAAGGAAATTCTTGAGTGCCTGGGCGACGTAAAAGCTCTTGAAGAATCGGGAAAGCTGTTCAGCGAAGATAAATATGAGGAGCTTGCCAAAAACTACAAGAGCCAGTCAAGCGTGATAAAGGCAATGTGCCTGCATATTGCTCACACCTGCAATCTCAATTGTTCCTATTGCTTTGCAAGTCAGGGCAAGTACAGCGGCGAACGCTCGCTTATGAGCTTTGAGGTGGGGAAAAGGGCCTTTGATTTTCTGATTGAAAATTCGGGAACAAGACGCAACCTTGAGGTGGATTTCTTTGGGGGCGAGCCCCTTATGAACTGGGATGTTGTTGTTAAATTGGTTGAATATGCACGGAGCATAGAAAAGGAGCATAACAAGAACTTTAGATTTACTCTCACCACAAACGGCGTTTTGCTTGATGATGAAAAGACGGAGTTTCTCAATAAGGAAATGAGCAATGTTGTGCTGAGCCTTGACGGAAGACCTGAGGTTCATGACCATTTCAGAAAGGACTATCAGGGAAACGGAAGCTATGAGCTGATTCTTCCCAAGTTCAAGAGGTTTGTTGAAAAACGTGGCGGTAAAGATTACTATATGCGTGGAACATTTACCCACAATAACACCGACTTCACAAATGACATTCTGCATATGGCGGATATGGGCTTTACGGAGCTCAGCATGGAACCTGTTGTGTGCCCTCCCAATGACCCGTATGCATTAACCAAGGAAGATTTGCCGGTGCTTTTTGAACAGTACGAGATTCTTGCAAAGGAAATGATAAAGCGTAAAAAGGAAGGACGCCCGTTCACATTTTATCACTATATGCTTGACCTGAAAAACGGCCCGTGTATTTACAAGAGAATTACGGGATGCGGTTCGGGGACGGAATACATGGCGGTGACTCCGTGGGGCGAGCTGTTTCCCTGTCATCAGTTTGTGGGTGATGAAAAGTACAGCCTTGGAAATATATGGGACGGTGTTACCAATACCGATGTTCAGGAAAAATTCCGTCATTGCAATGCTTATTCACGCCCCGAATGTAACGATTGCTGGGCAAAGCTTTACTGTTCGGGCGGATGTGCCGCAAATTCATATCATTCAACAGGTGATATTCAGGGTGTTTATGAATACGGATGCGAATTGTTTAAGAAGAGGATTGAGTGTGCGGTAATGATGCAGGTGGCCGAAGTCTGAAAAAATCTTGCCCATCTCACCACTTTTTGCTCGGAGCGGTGCACACAGCACAGCATCGCTCGCTGCAAAGCGGCAATCTGAACAATTTTTTTCAGACTTGTGCTTGATAATTTTAATGTAGAGGATGGAGTGGTTGTATGAAAACGCCAATAGCTGATTTTGTCAGAGACTATTCACAAGGGGGCGTAAGCCGTTTTCATATGCCGGGGCATAAGGGTGAAGGTTTTCTGGGGATTGAAAAATATGACATAACCGAAATTGACGGAGCTGATGTTTTGAGTCAAGCGGAAGGAATAATAAATCAAAGCGAAGAAAATGCATCTTCGCTTTTTTCCTCTGCCCATACTTTTTATGTTACCCAGGGTTCAACAACCGCAATTTGCGCCATGCTTGCATTGATGAAAAAAAGTGAGCCGCAACGGACGGTTATTCTTGCCGCAAGAAACGTTCACAAGGCATTTGTCAATGCCTGCGCCCTTCTTGATATAGATGCACGGTGGCTTATGCCGGACAAAGCATCGGGGGTTTTGGAGTGCAGAATTACGGCTGAGGATGTGGAAAAAGAACTGGAAAAATTTGACCAAAAGCCTGACGGGGTTTACCTTACTTCGCCCGATTACCTTGGGAATATGCAGGATATTTGCGGCATAGCAAAGGTGTGCCGCAAATTCGGTGTTCCTCTGATTGTTGACAATGCCCATGGGGCATATCTGAAGTTCCTTGAAAAATCTCAGCACCCTATTGATTTGGGCGCTGATTTGTGCTGTGATTCGGCACACAAGACCCTGCCTGTTTTGACGGGTGGTGCATATCTTCATGTTTCAAAGAATGCCCCTGCAGAATTTGTGAAAAAGGCAAGAGGAAAGATTGGGTTGTTTTCGTCAACAAGCCCCTCTTATCTGATTTTGCAGTCTTTGGATTTGTGTAATGCTTATCTTGATGATGGGTACAGGGAGGCCTTGGCGTGCTGTATTTCTGAGGTGGATTCTTTGAAACAGATTGCGATGGAAAATGGGTTTGTTGTAATGAATGGTGAGCCTTTAAAGCTTGTGATTGATGCAAAAAAATCGGGGTACAGCACCAATAGTCTTGCAAAGCTGATGCGTGAGAACTGCATTGAACCTGAGTTTTTTGATGATGATTATATGGTGCTTATGGTGACTCCTCACAACAAAAAAGAAGATTTTGAACGGCTGAAAAAGGTCTTTTTGTCCAAGGTTGAAAGAACAGAAAAAAATGACAAAGAGTATTTCATAGGGTATCCTGAAAAAAGGATGACAATACGGCAGGCGGTGCTTGCTGAATGGGAAACGGTTGATGTCAGCAGGGCGGAGGGACGGATATGTGCCGAGCTGACGGTTTCCTGCCCGCCTGCGGTACCAATTGCGGTCAGCGGAGAAGCTATCACGCGGGATATGATTTGCTTGTTTGAGAAATACGGCATACGGGAAATTAAGGTTGTGAAATAACTGAGCGTTAATAAATGTCGCAGAACCTTGCCCGGATTCCGTTTTTTGTCAGGTGGGTGAGAAGCTCGGTTTCGGTTGCTGTTCTGACTATCTGCGAATTTTTGTCCAGAATGTGCAGAACAATAAAATAATCATAGCTCAGATAACGCAGTATGCTTGATATTCTTGAGGTTTCCTTAACGCAAAAATTCTTTGTGGGAAAGAACTCACGTGCATTTATTTTTTCGTTGTTTTCAAGGATTTCTCTGAGGGCTATGTGGGAGAGCAGAGTTTGTTCGTGACTCAGGTTCTGAAACAGAAAAACAGAAATCAGAATCAAAGAGAAATTGAAGCTTGTTGCAATCAGCAGCAAAAGTGCAACCGCCCCAATTGCAAAGATGAGAACACGGCTCAGTTTTAGCATGAAATTGTATGAACGTAGAATCCCGAATTTTGATGTGAGAATGGATTTGAGCATTCTTCCGCCGTCAAGGGGAAGGGACGGAAGAAGATTTACGGCACACATTGCAAGGTTCACATCGGCACAGTAGCCGAGAATGGGCAATGGAAAGAATTTTGCCGACAGTCTGAAAATCCAGAAAAGAATAATGTTTGACAAGGGTCCGGAAAAGGCGATTAAAAACTCTTTTTCGGAGCTTTTTATATATCCCCGTGAAAGGCTTGCGGAAACCCCAAAGGGAAAGAGGGTTATGTGGGAGATTTTGATTCCCATAGTTTTTGCACAGACAATGTGAGCTGATTCGTGAAGGAGGGCAATTGAAAATGTGCAGATATACAGCGAAAAATAGTTTTCCAAGACGGAAAAAATGACAACGGGAATCAGCCATATGTTGATGCTCAGCCAGGGTGTGAGGGGAAATTCATTCAGCTTGTTCAGAAGTTGTCTGAGCTGTTTCATTTGTCTGACCTTCCTTCGGGTTTTTTGTAATTTTATCTATTATAGTTTGAACTTTTGCAGTAATAGCAGGATTTGTCATGGCATTACGGAATATTTTTCCTGCCTGCGTTGTGTTGTTTGGGTCAACAGCACGCAGACCCAAAGCGGCAGAAAGGATTATAATGGAAAAAACTGTCTGACGGAGCAGTTTTTTGAGAATATTATGTCTTTTTTTGGTTTCTTTTTTTGGAACGTCACGTTGCCTTCGGCGGTACTCTCTGTATTCTTCAGCCATAACAATTTGTCCTTTCATAGCATCTTTGGTTAATTATATTTGCATAAATTGCGGTTTATGCTTGAAAATTCTGTTGAATTATAGTAGAATAAGGTATAAATACATCTGAAAGGTTTATATTATGAGCGTATATAAGATTAAATTTGAAGCGGCACTTAAAAGAATTCAAAAGCCCGGACGTTATGTGGGCAATGAATTCAACAGTGTTCATAAGGAAAACTTTGGCGAGCTTATTAAGTTTGCTTTTTGTTTTCCTGATGTTTACGAGGTGGGAATGTCCCATCTTGGAATGAAGATTCTTTATCATATGATGAATGACCGTGAGGATACGGTGTGTGAACGTGTTTTTGCTCCGTGGGTTGATATGGAAGCTGAGATGCGCAAGGACGAAATTCCTCTGCTTTCAATGGAGAGCTACGTTCCGGTGAAGGATTTTGATATTGTCGGGTTCACCCTTCAGTATGAAATGAGTTATTCCAATGTGGTTAATATGCTTGATTTGGCTGAAATTCCTTTGAGGTCGGCAGAACGTAAGGGAAATGACCCATTTGTTTGTGCCGGAGGCCCCTGTGCATACAACGGTGAGCCTTTGGCGGATATTGTTGACTTTTTTATTCTTGGTGAGGGTGAGGAAGTTAATAATGAAATTCTGGATGCTTATAAGGAATGGAAAGCATCGGGACAAGCGAGAGTCGGATACCTTGAACGGATTGCGAAGATTGAAGGAGTTTATGTTCCCTCTTTTTATGATGTGGAGTATAATGACGACAATACGGTGAAGTCGGTTGTGCCAAACCGTGAATGTGCCCCCGCAAAAATAAAAAAGCGTATTGTGAAGGAGCTTGACAACAGTTATATTCTTGACAAGATGATTGTACCTTTTATGGATATAGTTCACGACAGGATTACCCTTGAGGTGTTCCGTGGGTGCATCCGTGGCTGCCGTTTTTGTCAGGCAGGCTATCTTTACCGTCCCGTGCGTGAACATTCGGTTGACAAGCTGGTTGAAACCGCACAGAAGCTCATTGATAATACAGGCTATGAGGAAATGTCACTTTCGTCCTTGAGTACAAGTGATTTTACCTGCCTTCAGGAATTGATTGACAGACTTTTGCCAATTACTGTGGACAAGCGAATCAATCTTTCGCTCCCGTCCCTTCGTGTTGACAATTTTTCAATGGAGCTGATGGAAAAGGTTCAGGCGGTTAAAAAGAGCGGGCTTACCTTTGCTCCCGAAGCCGGAACTCAGAGACTCAGGGATGTAATCAATAAAAACGTTCTTGAAGAGGATTTGCTGAGAACAGCAGGCATTGCATTTGACGGCGGATATAACAGAATAAAGCTCTACTTCATGATTGGACTTCCAACGGAAACCATGGAGGATGTTGAGGGCATTGCAGAGCTTGCGGAAAAGGTTATCGGAGTGTTTTATCAGATTCCAAAGGAAATCCGCAAGGGTCGAAGTGTAACGGTTACGGTAAGCACCTCCAGCTTTGTTCCCAAGCCCTTTACGCCTTTCCAGTGGGAGCCTCAGAACAGAATGGAGACACTTGTTGAAAAGCAGGATTTTCTGAAGGAGAGAATTAAAACAAGAAACATATCATATAACTGGCACAGGAGTCATGTGAGCTTTCTGGAGGCTGTTTTTGCCAAAGGTGACAGAAGACTTTCGGAGGTTCTTATTGCGGCGCACAAAAAGGGCTGTCGGTTTGACGGCTGGGATGAGCATTTCAGCTATGAAAAGTGGATGGAAGCATTCAGAGAGTGCGGTATTGACCCTGAGTTTTATGCATACAGAAGGATTGACCACAGCGAAGTTTTGCCATGGGACCATATTGATATTGGCGTCAGCAAGGCGTTTTTGATGAAGGAGCATGACAAGGCGTATACAGAGCAGACAACGCCTTCATGCCGTGAGGGCTGTGCGGGATGCGGAGCGGCATCCTTCGGAGGAGGTGTTTGCTTTGAGTAAGTGGAGACTGAAGTTTTCAAAAACGGGAATGGGAAAGTATATTTCGCATCTTGACCTTCTCAGAACCTTTACCCGTGCAATACACCGTGCGAATCTGCCCGTGCGGTACAGTCAGGGATTCAATCCTCATCAGTTAATTACCTTTTCGCTTCCTCTTGCATTGGGTGTTACAAGTGAAACAGAGTTTGTTGATATTGATTTTGAGGATACAATATCCCCAAGGGAAATCGGTGAGGCGCTGAACAGAACCTTGCCGCCCGATATAAAGATTAAGCGGATTTCACGGCCTGAGGTTTCGGCAAACGATATTGTTTCGGCAAGGTATATTATTGATTTGTCGGTTCGTGAGGGCGTTGAAAAAAGTAAAGTTGAGGCTTTTTTTGAGCAGGAAAGCATACCTGCGCTGAAAAAGACCAAAAAGGGCGAGAAGGAAGTTAATCTTCGGGACTTCATCATTGAATGTGAGGTTGAGGAGGTTGACGGGAAGGATATAAAGCTGAACACGGTGCTGTCTGCCGGGGGCTCTGCCAATGTCAAGCCTGATTTGGTGCTTTCAAAGCTGGCGGAATTTCTTGGCATTTCGGAGTATTCGGAGATGAATATTCACAGAACTGAAATTTTTTTCAATAACGGCAAAGAAATTAAAAATTTTTATTGACAAGTCTGAATATTTGTGCTACAATATTGCAGTAACCGCGCAAGAAGGGTTTTTTTGAAGTGCAGTTTTTTCTGCCACCTGAATTTGGCGAGTCTTGGGTAATAGGAGGGATTACGAATTATGTACGCAATTATCGAAACAGGCGGCAAGCAGTACAAGGTTGCAGAAGGTGATGTAATCTTCGTTGAAAAGCTTGAAGTTGAAGAAGGCGCTGCAGTTAAAATCGAAAAGGTTTTGGTTGTTGGCGACGGTGCTGACGTAAAAGTTGGTGCTCCTTATGTTGCAGGTGCAACAGTTGAGGCAAAGGCTGTTAAGAACGGTAAGGAAAAGAAAATTATCGTTTACAAGTATAAGCCCAAAAAAGGCTATCACAAAAAGCAGGGTCACAGACAGCCTTACACAAAGCTTGAAATCACAAAGATTAATGGCTAATTAATTTTTACTATATCGAATATTAAGAGAGGTGAACATAATGGCTCATAAGAAGGGTGTCGGCAGTACTAAAAACGGCAGAGATTCTGAGGCTAAACGACTTGGTGCCAAGAAAGGCGACGGTCAGCACGTTCTTGCAGGTAATATCCTGGTTAGACAGCGTGGAACAAAGATCTATCCCGGAATCAACGTAGGCAAGGGTAGCGATGATACATTGTTTGCATTGGTAAACGGTCAGGTTAGATTTGAACGCAAAGGTAAGGACAAGAAGCAGGTTTCTGTTTACGAAATCGCTCAGTAATTGCCAAAAAATTAAACAATAGGGCGGTTAATCGTAGGGTTAGCCGCCTTAAAATTTTTAGTTAACAAATGTTGGAGAAATGAATATGTTTATTGATACATCCAGAATTTTTATACAGGCAGGCAAAGGTGGCGATGGTGCAGTTACCTTTCATCGTGAAAAGTATGTTGCCGCAGGGGGACCCGACGGCGGTGACGGCGGTAACGGGGGTAATATTGTTGCTGTTGCCTGCAAGGATATAAGCACACTTCTTGATTTCAGATACAAAAAGAAGTATGTGGCAGAAGCCGGCGGAAACGGCCGTGGCGGAAGATGCAGCGGAAAAAACGGCGAGGATTTGTTTATCAAGGTTCCCTGCGGAACCCTTATTCGTGATACGGAAAGCGGAAAGGTTATCTGTGACCTGAAGGAGGACGGAGAATCCTTTGTGATTGCCAAGGGCGGCAGCGGCGGCTGGGGAAACTCGCATTTTGCCACCTCAACACGACAGACTCCCAAATTTGCAAAGTCAGGGCTTCCGGGGGATGAGCGTGAGGTTACCCTTGAACTGAAACTCATTGCGGATGTTGGACTTCTTGGCTTCCCCAACGTGGGAAAATCAACCTTTTTGTCAATTATAAGTGAAGCAAGACCCAAAATTGCAAATTATCACTTCACAACACTGATTCCCAATCTGGGAGTTGTTCGTGTTGGTGAGGGAAACAGTTTTGTTGTTGCGGATATTCCAGGTATCATTGAAGGTGCTCATGAGGGCGTGGGGCTTGGCCACGCATTTTTGCGTCATGTGGAAAGAACAAGAATTTTACTGCACCTTGTTGATGTTTCGGGCTGTGAGGGCCGTGACCCCATTGAGGATGTGCATATCATCAACGAAGAACTGGTGAAGTACAGTGAAAAGCTGGCGGACAAGCCTCAGGTTATTGTGGCAAACAAAATGGATATTCCAACCTTTGATGAGAATTTTGAAAAATTCAAAGCTCAGATGGAGGATGAGGGATATACCGTTTTTGCAATATCGGCGGCAACCCGAAAGGGAATTGATGATGTTATTAATTACACAAGCCGCATGCTTGCAGAGCTTCCTGAGGATGAAGATGATGATTATGATTATCTTGACCTTGACGAGGAACGCAGAAACGACAGCATTGAAGTTTTTGTTGAGGACGGAGTTTATTTTGTTGAGGGAATGTATGTCCGCAAAATTGTCGGTTCAACCAATTTTGATGATTATGAATCTCTCCAGTATTTCCAGCGTGTGCTGAGAAAGAGCGGAATTATTGATATGCTTGAGGAAAAGGGTATTCAGGAGGGTGACACTGTTCATATGTACGGTGTTGAGTTTGATTATGTTAAGTAGTCGGGCTAATGACATCATTTGTTTTGACAGGAAAGTATTGATATTTATTTTAAATTTATATTGAAAAAAGTATAAATCTGTTATATAATAATATAAATAAAATGTTTCAGAAATAACAATGAGGAGTGAAACAAATGAAAAAAACAGTAGAAGATATTTTGTTGATGATTAAAGAGAAAGACATCAAGATGGTTGACTTCAAAATGGTTGACATCAACGGTCAGTTCCGTCATGTGACAATTCCGGCAAAGAATTTTTCAGAAAAAACAATGAAGAACGGTATCGGCTTTGATGCTTCAAACTATGGCTATGCTGTGGTTGAAAAGAGCGACATGGTCTTTATTCCCGACCCTGACACTGCGGTTATTGACCCCTTCTGTGAAATTGCAACGCTGTCAATGACGGGTAATGCCATGATTATTGACAATCCCGAAAACAGACCCCTTGCACAGTATCCCAGAAACATTGTTCTGGCGGCTGAACAGTATCTCAGGGACAGCGGTATTGCAGATACAATGCTGATTCTTCCCGAATTTGAGTTCTATCTTTTTGATCAGGTTGGCTGGGAGGTCAAGCCTGAATCAATCGGGGTTGCTCTTGATGCAAGCCAGGCACACTGGAACAGTGCGGATGAAGGTCTTGGAAATATTGTTGCAAAGCAGAAGAATTATCATATTGCAAAGCCTTTTGACGTTTCATACGAAGCAAGAAGCGAAATGTGTATGCTTATTGATGATGCAGGCATTGCCCTCAATTATCATCATCCCGAGGTTGGTGCAGGCGGTCAGTTTGAGATTGAGCCTGAACTTGGACAGATGTCAAAAATGGCAGATGCAACCATGATGATTAAGTATATAATCCACAACACTGCAAGAAAGTACGGTATGTCTGCAACCTTTATGCCAAAGCCCATTATGGGTGAAGCAGGTAACGGTATGCACGTTCATATGCTTCTTTTGAAGGACGGTCAGCCCGTATTCTCAGATGACAACGGCTATTCAAATCTGAGCCGCGAAGCGCATTATTTCATGGGTGGCCTGCTCAAGC
>JAFSDN010000037.1 GCA_017436245.1 Clostridia bacterium | reverse complement strand
TTTTGCTTCTTTGATTATTTCTTCCTCTGTCATTTCGTCTCTGCCGAGCAGGTCGCAAAACTCACGGTAGCTTGGCTTGATGTATGTAGGACCTGCTTCAAGACCAGCTCTCATAAGCGAGCCTTCGCAATCCAGAAATGTAGTTTTGCCTCTATTTTTCGCTATACGGACAAGCTCGTAATATTCACGCCTGTTCATTTCGGGCAGAATACTCCCGCTTAAGACAACCGCCTTGCTCTTTTCAAGATTTTTCTTGTATTTTTCTATAAATTCTTCATACTCTTTGTTTGAAACAGGATTTCCGGGCTCGTTTACCTCGGTAGTGCCGTGAGTTGCAAGGTCCATAATTTTTACATTAAGGCGAATATCTCCCTCAACATGTACCAAGTCCTCCTTAATGCCGTCTGCCGCAAGCTCGGAAAGAAGTACATTTCCGTTTCTTCCTCCCACAAAACCCAGAACAAGGCTGTCCTGACTAACCTGCTTGAGCACTCGGGAAACATTAATTCCGTTGCTGCCCGCATTATATATAATCCTCTGGGCACGGTTTATTGAAAAAGCTTTGAAATTTTCTATAATATAAGTCTTGTCAACCGCAGGGTTTATAGTTACAGTCAATACCATTTTATCCAAATCCTTTCTGAAGTTATGCTTGTAAAATAATTATACAACTTTTTTAAATTCTTTGCAATTATATATTGAAATTTTTAATAAAATATAGTATAATATTAAATACGGTTATACTTTCTCGCTATGCGGGGAATTATAATACCATCCGTACTAGTCGGGGCGTTAGCGGTGCCTTGTACCCATAATCCGCTATAATGGGGACGAATGCCCTTATAAGGGTTGGATTTTACAGGTCAATGTCTGAAAATCAATGTTGAAAAATCCGGTTCTGCGTGACTGTGAACTGTGAACCTTGTCAGGTCGGGAACGAAGCAGCAATAAGCAGACCTCTTCAGTGTACGTAGCCCTGCCGGATTTGAGTTGAAATTCTTTTATACTCTGTAAAATACAATTCGAATTCGGGCTGTACGGTTTTTTTGTAATGGAGGTATTTTACGATGGCATATCAGGCTATTTACAGAAAATGGCGTCCAACCACATTTGAGGATGTTGTGGGACAGTCACATATTACAGAAACCTTAAAAACTGAAATAAAAACAAGCAGGCTTGCGCACGCGTACCTTTTTTGCGGTACAAGAGGCACAGGCAAAACTACTACTGCCAAAATTTTAAGCCGAGCTGTAAATTGCGAAAACCCTATGCCTGACGGTAACCCCTGCAATGAATGTCCAAGCTGTAAGGGTATACTTTCCAACACTATTATGGACGTTGTGGAAATTGATGCCGCTTCAAACAACGGTGTGGACAACATCCGTGAGCTACGCGACGAGATTTCCTACACTCCTGCCAACGTAAAATACAAAATATACATAATAGACGAGGTTCACATGCTTTCGGCAGGTGCTTTTAACGCGCTGTTGAAAACACTTGAAGAGCCTCCGGCACACGCAATTTTCATCCTTGCAACAACAGAGGCACACAAGATTCCTGCCACAATTCAGTCAAGATGCCAAAGATTTGACTTCCGCAGAATTTCTGCCAAAAATATAGCAGGCAGAATCGGTGAAATCACAAGAAAAGACAATATCAACATTGCGCAGGATGCAATCAGGCTTGTAGCACAGCTTGGCGATGGCTCTATGCGCGATGCCCTGAGCATACTCGATCTTTGCAGCGGTATAGAAGGCGAGATTACCCTCAAAGACATCGAAAACGTAACAGGGGCGGTAAGCAGAGCCTCGTTGATTGACCTGTCTGTTAGTCTTATAAACGGTGATATTTCAAAATCTATTTCGCTGATTGACAAAATGCTCGAATCAGGAAGAGAAACTGGCACATTGCTTGACGAACTGATTATGTGCTTCCGTGAAATTCTGATATGCAAGATTATGGACAATCCTTCGGATGTTGTTGACAAATCCGACGAGGACATTGAAGTATACAAAAACATTGCTAAATCTGTTTCAAATGAAGTTCTTTTACACATAATAAAAGTCCTTTCAGAAACAGCAGGGCTTTGCAAAACATCTACAAACCCAAGGGTTATGCTTGAGGCTTCGGCAGTTAAAATTTGCGACCCTTCCGCAGACCCGTCGTCCGACGCTTTTGCAGCAAGGCTTGCAAAAATCGAATCTATGATTAGTACTGGCTCGATTCCGGTTGCAAAACCAGAGCCGATAATCGTGCCGGCAGTTACCGAGAAAGTTCGGGTTGCGACAGAAGAAGCATTCGATACACCACCTTTTGACATCGGTGAGCCTGAGGTTATTGCTGAAAAAGAAACCGAAGAAATTCCGGTTGAACCACCTATCGCAGAGGACGACGACGAGGAATATGTCTGCGAAAGCGAGGATTATTCCGACGAGGACATACCTCCATTTGACATTCCGGACTTCGGTGTAGTTCCTCCTATGGAACAACCTATGATTGAGGAAACATTGCCGATTGTTGAGGAAGAAGTTACTAACACCGAAACCATCAGTGACAGTATCCAGTCAGCAGATATTGCTTCCCTCACCGATACTATGATGCTCAAAAATCCCGCTCTTGGCTCAATACTTAAACAGGCAACGCTGAAGATAAAAGACGGAGTATACTTTGTTGTATTTCAGGAGGAAATTTTCAAAAACACAATCAATGACAACAAGGACTTTGTTACAGGCATCAAGAACGCGCTTAACTGCGAGCATCTAAAAATCGTGACCGAAAAAGAGCTTGCAGGACAAAGCGAAAGCAAAGATCCATTGGACGATATAATATCAATGGCCGACTCTGTTGACCAAATTTCAATATTTTAGGAGGAAGACAAATGGCAAAACACAGATTTAACGGAATGGGCGGAGGAATGATGCCCAACATGAACAATATGCTCAAGCAGGCACAGAAAATGCAGGCTGAAATGGAAAAGATGCAAGCTGAAATGGAAGAAACCAAGTATGATGCAACTGCAGGTGGCGGAGCTGTGGCAGTTACCGTTTCAGGCAAGAAAGAGCTTTTGGAAGTTAAAATTTCTCCCGAAGCATGCGACCCTGATGATGTTGAAATGCTTCAGGACCTTATCATTGTTGCTGTTAACGACGCAATGAAAAAGGCAGACGAAGCGTCTGCAAGCCAGATGGGCAAAATCACAGGCGGAATGAACATTCCGGGGTTGTTCTAATGGAATATTTTGTGCCACCCCTTGAGGTTTTGGTTGAACAGTTTGCAAAGTTGCCGGGTATAGGCAGAAAGTCAGCACAAAGGCTTGCTTTTCATATTTTAAATTCAACTGACGCAGATGCCAACAAGTTTGCAGAGGCTATTGTTAACGCAAAAAAGCTTGTGAAATATTGCAATGTGTGCCAGAATATCACAGATTCAGAGGTTTGTTCAATTTGCAACAATCCAAAGCGTGACAGCTCTGTAATATGCGTGACAGAAAGCCCCAAGGACGTTATTTCAATCGAAAAAACAAACGAATATCACGGTCTTTATCACGTTTTGCACGGGGCAATTTCCCCCATGGATGACATCGGACCGAATGACATAAAAATTGCCGAACTTCTCAAAAGGCTCGAAAGCGATGAGGTCAAGGAAGTTATTATGGCTACAAACCCGACAATCGAAGGAGAGGCTACGGCTATGTACATAGCCAGACTTATAAAACCGCTCGGCATAAAGGTGACGAGGATTGCCCACGGCATACCCGTCGGCGGCGACCTTGAATATGCAGACGAGGTTACCCTTACAAAGGCTATGGAGGGCAGACGTGAAATGTAACTGCCCCGAAAGGATGAACTCATGAATTTGCATGAAACTATTGAGCGTCCCGAAAGAGTTGTGCTCGTTGGAGTGCACACGGGATGCAGAAACGAGCTTGAAGACAGTACAGAAGAATCAATGCGCGAGCTTGAGCTCCTTGCGGAAACCGCGGGGGCTGAGGTTGTTGCGCATTTTGTACAAAATCGCCCCGCTGTGGACAACGCAACTTACGTTGGTGAGGGCAAGGCAGAGGAAATTTGCGAATTTTGCGAAAATAATGAAATTGACATTGTAATTTGCGACGACGAGCTTTCCGGCTCGCAGGTACGCAATCTTGAGGATCTTGTAAAAACGCGTGTTATGGATAGAAGTGCGCTGATTATGGACATTTTTGCATCACGGGCAAGAACAAAGGAGGGCAAGCTTCAGGTTGAACTTGCTCAGCTTCAGTATTACCTTACAAGGCTTACGGGCTCGTTTGTCAACCTTTCACGTCTTGGCGGCGGTATCGGAACAAGAGGCCCAGGTGAAACAAAGCTTGAAACCGACAGGCGCCACATACGAAACCGAATTTCCGTCATCAGAAAACAGCTTGACGAGGTTGAAAAAAACAGAGAAAATCAAAGGAAACAAAGAATCAAAGAGGGTATGCAGCAAATTGCTCTTGTGGGATATACAAACGCAGGAAAATCCTCTTTGCTAAACTATCTTACGGACGCAGGAGTTCTTGCAGAGGACAAGCTTTTTGCCACACTTGACCCGACGGCGCGAAAGCTGACTCTTCCTGACGGCTCGCCAGTTGTGCTTGTTGACACAGTTGGGTTTATACGAAAACTGCCTCACCATCTCATAAAGGCTTTTCATTCCACTTTGGAGGAAGCAGTTATTGCCGACGTTCTTGTTCACGTTGTTGATGCATCATCACCACAGCTTGACCAAAACACTGAGGTTGTAGAAACTTTGCTTACGGAGCTTGGTGCTGCTCAAAAGCCTATTGTTACCGCATTCAACAAAGCAGACCTTTTGCAGGAATTTATTCCCAAAAAGCAGATGTCTGTTGACATAAGTGCCAAAACGGGATACAATGTTGACAGGCTTTTGGATATGCTGTGCGAGGCGATGCCGGAAAAACGTCACAGAGTCAAGGTCCTTATTCCCTATGACAAGGGCAGCCTTATTTCTGTGATATATAAAAATGCAAACATCAATTCAGAAGAACATACTGCAGACGGAACATTGATGGACATTACAGCAGACCATAAAACCTTTAACCTGGTGAGTGATTACATTGTATAATTACAAAACTATAAAAATTGAAAATTCCGATGAATTTGTTGAAAAAAAGTCAAAGTTCATAGGCTATGCAAAGCCTGTTGTGACCGAGGCTGAGGCAATTGAATTTGTCAGAAAAATACGTTCAAAACATCCTGATGCAACACACAATGTCTACGCATACAAGGTTCGCGAAAACAATATTCAGCGATATTCCGACGACGGCGAGCCTGCCGGAACAGCAGGAATCCCCACCCTTGACGTTATACAAAAAGAAGGTCTAACAGACATTTGCGTAGTTGTGACAAGATATTTTGGAGGAACTCTGCTTGGTGCAGGTGGTCTTGTGAGAGCTTACACCAAGGGAGCAAAAATAGCTATTGATGCGGCAGAGATTCTGGAAAAATCCTACTGCTTTGAATACACTGTGAACATTGACTACACTATGCTTTCCAAAATTCAGTCAGAGGCTGCAGCTATGGGCTGTATTGCGGGAGAAGTTGTTTACGCAAACGACGTTACGCTGACTTTTTTTGTTCCTTATGCCCTTGAAGGCTTTGAGGAAAGGCTGATTGACATTTCAAACGGACGTGCAATCATTAAAAAATGTGGAAGCGGAAAATATGTTGATGTGAAATAAGAGGTTTTTATGAAATACATTTCAAACTGCGAAAAAGATACATACGAAATCGGAAAAAAACTGGCGGAAAATCTAAAGCCGGGC
>JAFSDN010000036.1 GCA_017436245.1 Clostridia bacterium | reverse complement strand
GGTGGTAACGTCCTCAATGGGTGAAAATTCGCCTGTTCCGATTTCGTTCACAGCCGCAATCTGAACATAATACTTCTGACCCTCGGACAAATCCTTGATTACCTTTTTCTTTGAGCTTTTGCCCTCAATTTCTTCTTCTTTGATGAGTCGGTCCTCTCTCACGCCATACTTTATGATATAGCCTGTTATTTCAGAGCCGCCATCCGCAGGAGCTTCCCATTGAACAGTAATGCTTCCTATTCCTGCTGTGAGAGTTGGTCTCTTCATCTTTTTGGGAGCAGTTTTCTTTGTTTCGTCCTCTTCTTTTCCGTCTTCCTCATCATCACCGATTTCCGGAAGCTCGCCAAAGATATTATCAGCATCGGTAACCCTGCCATCTCTGTTAAAGTCGGCATTTTCAATTCCGTACTCATCATAATTTCCGCCAAGAACCTTTGCAAAGGCAAGCTTGTCGTCATCGTCAACTTCGCCGTCCATATTCACGTCACCGGGAACAAAGTCCGAGTTTGTGAGGTCAAGAGCCTTGCTGAAATCATAGTTTTCTATTCTGTATGTGCGATAGCCCGCACCTGAAAGTTCAACGGTATATTCATTGCCGCTTATAACGGTATTTTCAACAATAAAGGTCGGAACAGATGAACCTCCGTCACGGTGACCGCCCTTATTGATGGGAATATTGTTAATAGCCGTCCAGAAGGTTGAACCGTTTTCTTCATTTGTTATTGTAAGATAAAATCCACAGTCAGCATAGTCCTCGCCGCTTTTGGTTGCAATGTCGTCAATAACGTCCATTTTCAGCTTAACCACAGCCGGAATACCTTCGTTTGCCGAAGCACTTGCAACAGCTGTGACGCTTACGCCCTCGCCCACAGCATTCACCGCATTGAACATCTCATCAATTGTAACATATGATTCCGATGCTTTGTCGCTGTCAACGCTGACGGTAACGCTGTCACCCGCATTACCCGCAAAGGTCAGTATAAATAAATCTGTTAAATCATCGGTAAAGGTCATGCTTTCGGTTGCAACAATACTGGGGAGAAGCTCCTTGCGATTGTTTGCCAGCGCCGCATTTGGTGCAATCAGCGAACACTGAGGCGGATTGTTTTCGCCTTTCAAAAAATCAATTGACTTATATTTGAGTTCACCGTCAAATTCAAGTGCAAGCTGTGCAATAAAAACATTGCCGACGGCGCCTCTGACACTGACCTTGACCTTTGCTTCGCCCAACAGGGTCGTAGGATCATCCTGTGTCACGTCAGTCAGAACAATTTCAATCTCATCCGCAGCAGCCGCAACGGGAACAACCGTTTGTAATCCAAAAATCACCGTCACTGCCAAAATCAGCGAACCGATTTTTTTTAGCCATTTGATGTCCATTTTTGTTTTCCTCCGTTTTCTGATACTGATTTATATGATTTTAATTATTTTTCTGAAATTTTTTCTCGACCCTTTGATAAAGGTTTTCAAGAAGCATCTGCGTTTCCTCTCTGTCGTCCCAGATTGCATAGTCAATGACAAAGGCAATGACCGAATAGATAAAAATCTCAACATCCTCAACCGAGCATCCGCACAGATTAATTATTTTTTCGCCGTAATTTTCATACAGCACATTAAATTCCTTTGACTTGGCACGCATACGCTCGCCAAAGACGGGACTTGTTGTAATCTGAACAGCAAGTCTCAGTTCATATTTGTATTTATCAACCTCGTCAAGGAGAGTGTCAAAAAACCTGCGGCTGTCCCCGATGTTTTTCACGGTAAAGGCAAAAAGTGCATCCACCACCTTTGACAGACCGTACTTGCCAGCATTAATCCAGATGTCATCCTTGTTTTCAAACCAGTAATACAAGCTGCTCTGGGCGCAATTGGTTTCTCTGCACAATTCACCGATTGAAGCATCTGCCAGACCCTTTTTGAGCAGATATTCCCATGTTTCGGTTATTATCTGCGTTTTTTTGTCACTAACAGCGTCCTTCACCACAAGTACACCTCCTCACATAATCTGTCAGAAAATTTACCTTTTTGTAACAAACATTACAGCTTTTGTAAAAAAAATATATACGCGAAAAATTATTACTGCTCAAATAATAATCTTGCGTATATATTTTACTACTTTTCTCCGTTTTTGTCAACATTCTTTAGGGCATTTTTAAAAAACTGTTAATATGTTCAAAAAAATACATAAATTCCCCTACCTATTATACAAAATTTACGCTGTATAGGGCATTAACAATATCTTGGGAAGCATACAAAAGCAACCCTTTGCCAATAAGACAAAGGGACGCTTTTGTCAACTGATTCTTTTAAATTCTGACTTCCTTTCGAGATTCTGCCGATTCCATTTCAGCCATAACAATCTCAATTGTCTGCATTGTACTTTCAGGCGGTACAATGTCGTTCAGCTTGCTTTCATTTATGCACTGCACAAAGTATTCCAGCTCGTTCCAATACATATTACGGTCACTGAAATCCAGCTCATAAGCATCCCCGTCAGCAGGGCAAACCCTTGGACCTTTTTCGCCCTTTTTGATTACTGCATTTTCAAACACCACAAAATAATCGGGGCAAAAACCAAAGGATTCGGGCAAGCTCCAGTCACCGGTTGCGCGAACAATGGCACCGTTTTCATAAATATACTGCGTTGAAATACAATCAAAGCCCGAGGTTTTGTGAACTGCATCGGATTTAACTGCATTGGGGCGTCCCAGCATATAATTGATGAAGTCAACATCATGCACGTGCAAATCAAGTGCCGCACCGCCGCTCCGTTCAAAGTCCATATACCAGTTTTCCCATGCCCAGATTGGCGCATAGCTGTAACGTGTAAGCTCCATTCTTTTCAGAGCACCGAATTTGCCCGTGTCGTAGGCTTCCTTGATGAATTGGTATGAGGGGTCAAAGCGCAAACACTGACCGATTGAAAGAAGTCTGTTGTTGCGCTTTGCGGCTTCAATCATATTTTCACACGCCTCAACAGTGCGTCCCATGGGCTTTTCGCAAAAAACATGAAGTCCTTTTTCAAGTGCCATAACGGTATATTTTTCGTGAAGAAATGTAGGAACTGCGATAATAACAAAATCAAGCTGTTCCTTTTCAAGCATTTCCTCCGCATCGGTATAAAGATTATATTTTGCAACATCCAACCTCTCGCCTTCGCCAAGGTTTGTGGTAGTCACTTTTTCAAATTGCGACGTATCAACATCGCACAGGGCAACAAGTTCAACATTTTCCATTTTTTCGGCTCTTCCGGTATGACCCTTGCCAAGTCCGCCAAAGCCGATTACTGCACATTTTAACATAAATTTCATATCCTCTCTTTTTATTTTCAACACATCAGATTGATTCCCAGATATTGCGAATAAAGCTCTGAGCCTCATCCAATTCAATTTTCTGCCGTTCACCCTCAATTTCACGTTCAAGAGTAAGGGGTCCTGTGTATCCAACCTGATTTTTCAGTTTATCAAGGAATACAGGGAAGTTAACCTTTCCCTTGCCCACAGGCATTTCAGGGCCGAGTGTTCTTCCGCTGGTGGGAGGGCAGCCGTCCTTCACATGAACGCCTCTCACATACTTTCCAAACACATCAAGAGCATCAATTGGATTGCCCTTGCCGTACATCATCAGATTTGCAGGGTCAAGATTAATTCCCAGATTACCCGTTCCCACATCCTCAATGGTGCGGAGAAGTGTCACGGGTGTTTCCTGTCCCGTTTCAAAAAGAAAATACTGGTCATTGTTCTTCACGTATTCCGCAAGCCCTCTCAGGTCAGTGATAAAATCAAGATATTCTGTTGTCATTGGGTTTTCGGGCAAAAAGCCCACATGAGTTATAATATCCTTTATCCCAAGCTTTTTTGCAAAATCCGAGCCCAGCTTCATTTCCTTTATGCGCTGATTTCTTGTTGTTCGGGGAACAAGCCCAAGAGTCTGATGACCCTCGCACAAATTCCACACTCTGTAACCCGACCATGAACACCATGCCGCAGAGATACGAATATTGTATTTTTCGCAATATTCCTTAACACGTTCTGCGTGTTCGTCCGTCATCTCCTCCTCGGTGCACAAAATCCACATCTGAATGGTGGGAATCCCCAATTCTGCCACTTTTTTAAATTCTTCTTCACGGGTTCCGATAATAACACCAAAATCCATTTCGTTTCCTCCTCAAATCAGTTCATGCCTTTATCATATTTCCAAAACCCACAAATTTCAATACACATTTGTAGCTCAAACTTTCACTTTCGTAAACAATTTTTAAAATTCAGTTTACTTTTTTGCAAACGTATGCTAAACTTCAGATACAATGCAAAATAAAGCTGACCAAAGCATCCACTTTTGTCATGCTGAGATTGTCGAAGCATCTGTTTTAATCATACTGAAGTGCAAGGGGATGGAATGAAATGTTTGAAAAAACAATGGAGATTGTGGTTGACATCAAGGAAATCAAAAGCCTTTTTTATTTTGAGTTTTCAAAGGATTACCGAAACTTTGGCGAATCCCATGATTTCTGGGAAATTGTCTATGTTGACAAGGGCGAAATTGAGGCAACAGCAGACGAAAAAACAGTAAACGTCAAGTGGGGTCAGGCAATTTTTCACAAGCCCAACGAATTTCATAATATAATTGCCAACAAAACCGTTGCTCCCAATATTTTTATAACCAGCTTTGTATGCAATTCTCCTGCCATGAAGTTTTTTGAAAACAAGGTTATGGAAATTTCCCCAAAGCAGCGCGAAATCATCAGAGCGCTGATTGACGATTCAAAGGAAACTCACCTGATTTCGGATTTTATGCCCTATAAAAAAAACAAAAACAAGCCCCTTACCGATGTTCCCATAGGCGGAATTCAGATGATAAAGCTTTATATTGAACAGCTCCTTATTTCATTGCTCCGAAGCGGCAAAGAGGTTGAAAACAGCGGAATCTTATTTGCCGACGAAGCCGTCACGGGCGAAAGGGTTAAAGACATCATAGAGTATATGTCAAATGCCCTTTTCGGAAAGTTTTCTGTAGAAAAAATGTGTGTACATTTTGGTTACAGCAAGGCATATTTGTCAAAAATATTCAAAGAGGAAACAGGCAGAACCCTTTTGGAATACTACACCGACATGAAAATTTCGGAAGCCCGACGAATGATACGTGAAAAGAAATATAATTTTGCTCAGATTTCGGATTTGCTTTGTTTTGACAACCCACGATACTTTTCCAGAGTATTTAAAAGGGTAACGGGGCTCACTCCCCAAGAATACAAAAAATCCGTTCTGGGAGAATAAAAAAACAACGGCTTTTTTTAATCAAGGTAAATTCTTGAAAATTGTACAATACTGTGTTATAATAGTAGTCGGTAAAACGCATTTGCGTTTTTGTTTGCGATATATCGCAAACTCCTTTGAAAACTGTGGTTTTCAAAGACCGACACCATTGCAATCATGCGTGGCTTTCAAGCCAATAGCTTGAAAGTTGCGGAACATATTCCGCTTAAAACGGCATTTTGCCGTTTCCACGACAGTGATTATAATAAAATATAGGCAAAAAACAGAATTGGAGATTTAGCTATGGATAATAACTTTCTCGAAAAAGTAGGTAAGGTTCTTTCACAAGCAAAACACAATATTAAAACTGCCGTCAACCTTTCTATGGTTTACACATACTATGAAATAGGCAAAATGATTGTCGAAGAAGAACAAAACGGAAAACAGCGTGCAGAATACGGTCAGTATATTTTAAAAAAATTATCCGCGTATTTAACAGAAAATTTTGGTAAAGGCTATTCCAACGACAATCTGAAGCTAATGCGAAAGTTTTATACAATTTATTCTCATGATGCAATTGGGGAAACAGTATTTCCCCAATCTAAAAATCTCCCGGCAACAGAAACAGGCAGGAAGTTTTATCTAAGCTGGTCGCATTATTTAAAGCTGATGCGTATTGATAACATTGACGAAAGGCACTTTTACGAAATTGAAGCTGTCAAAAATGACTGGAGCTTATCTGAATTAAAAAGACAGTTCAACACCTCTTTATATGAAAGAGTGGCATTAAGCACAAATAAAGAAAATATAAAACGTCTTTCGACAGATGGGCAAATAATTGAAACGCCGTCAGATTTAGTAAAAGACCCTTATGTTCTTGAATTTTTAGGATTATCGGAGCTTGCAGAGTATTCTGAAACAGAACTTGAAAAACGAATAATCGATAATTTACAAAAATTTTTGCTTGAATTAGGAAAAGGTTTTACTTTTGTTGGCAGGCAAGTTCGTCTTACCTTTGAGGAGGAACATTTCAGATGTGACCTTGTTTTTTATAACCGCCTGCTTAAATGCTTTGTTTTATTTGACTTGAAAATCGGTGAACTGAAACATCAGGACATAGGACAAATGCAAATGTATGTAAATTTCTACGACAGAAATGTAAAGCTTGATGATGAAAACAAAACAATAGGAATAATTTTGTGTAAGGACAAAAACCAAGCAGTTGTAGAAATGACCTTACCCGAAGATAATACTCAAATTTTTGCAAGCAAATATCAGACAGTTTTGCCGAGTAAAGACGAACTGAAAAAACTAATTGAATCTTAAATGAATAAAAAGGCTTTGTTACACTTAATATGTAGCATAGCCTTTTTATTTTTCAAAAAAATATTGATAAATTCCAAATTATGTGATACACTATATAAGCTAAACATAATTTATTTTTATAGGATAGGAAAGGACTACCATTTATACAAAAACTATTTAACGGGAATATTGTATCTTTTTTAGAAAAACATCATATATGAATAGATAAAAATGTTAACCCTATTCACATGGTGTTTTTCGAAAAGGTGACTTTTCTTTTCCTGTATGAATTATGTTTAGCGACAATCGGGTTAGCGTTTTTTATGCGCTGACTACGGTTGGCGCATTTTTTATTTATGAAAGGACTGTTTTGAATGAAAAACAAAATTTTATCATTAATTCTGGTATTTTCCGTTATTTGGGGTTCATCTTCCGTTATTGCCAAGGAAAACATTTCTGTCACAGTTGACGGACAAAATATTGCCTTTGATGTTGCACCCAGATTAATCGGAGGCAGAACCATGGTGCCTCTGCGTGCAATCTTTGAAGCCCTTGGCGCAGAAGTAACATGGGACGATGCAACACAAACCGTCATGGCATACAATGAGGCTTACATCGTAAAATGCTCAATCGGAAGCAACACTATATATATAAACAACGTTGCAAAAGAAATTGACGTTGCACCAATGGAAATCAATTCACGAACTTTGGTTCCCGTCCGTTTCATTGCCGAAGCCTTTGGCTGTGATGTTTGGTGGGATGCAAGCACAATGACCGTAACCGTCACAAGCTCACCCGTTGATTATACTCAAGTTGAGCAAGGAGAAATTTCCTGTTATCCCGGAACAACCATACCAACATATACAAGCATTGCGGGCACACCGTTGCGTTCAAGTAATGAAAAGGATAATGTAATATTTTATATATACCCATATGATTACGATAAACAGCTCGCTTATATTGATGCATTGAAGGCTTGCGGCTGGTCATTTGTTGATTATGATGAAAGCAAAAACGAAAGCATAACTTGTTATATGGAAAAAGGATCAGAATTTATAGGCATCTCCTATGTAGTTTTTTTAAATGAACTGTGGATAATAACGAATGCGCCGTGAGGGAAAACCCTGTTTTGGCAAGGAATTTGCATGGCAAATTCCCGGCACTATTATAACAGCAAATAATCAGAACAAGCGGACGGCAGCCAACCGTCCGCTTCAGACTGTCGAAAAACTTCATTTTGTCATTCTGAGAAGCGAAGTGATTCGAAGAATCTTACGATTTTACGTAGTTTTAAGACCCTTCGACTATGCTCAGGGTGACAGCGTGTCGACTTTATCGACACGCTGCAGCGGACGGTAGCCAACCGTCCGCTTGTTTTGTAACCTTCTGCCTCATCATTCTGACCGAAAAATCGCAGGTCATTCTGAGCACAGCGAAGAATCTTTCACAATATTATCTGAAAATATAAACAGGGCTTCCAATCTGAAGGTTTTCGGGGTCAACATTGTTGTTTTCAAGAAGCTGTTCAGGCGTGGTACGGAAACGCTTTGCAATGTCCCACAGGGTGTCGCCCGGACGGATGAAATATACAACAACCGATGGAATCTGCGGGACCTGCGCCTCGTCGTCGCACTCCACCTGATTAATAAACTCGCAGTGCTGAGGCGAAACAGCTTTCAGAGTCAGGCTGATGCTTGGCCGGACCTCAATGCTCCGCCCTCCCGAAATGGTGTAGCTGGTGTGCTCGGTATCTGCCTTTGCATCACACACAGTATTTTCGTTTATTCCCGCAATGTCAAATCTGTGCGAAAAGGGAATAATATGGGTAAATCCCGAAACGGGGTTTTCCGTATCCGAGCTCATATACAGAATATTGCAGGTTATGTAGCCATTGACCGTTGCAGAATCCTTTTCAGTTGTGATGTTTTCAATATTCGGTATGGTACTGCAATCAAAAATCTGATGCAGCTCAGGCAAATAATCAGGTACAGAAATCTGCTCCTTTTCGGTAATCTGCGCCGATGCATTGCTAATTAACTGCTCCAGATTGTATTGTGCCGTCCGGGTTGAAAGCTCCCCTTTCAGGCTGTATGCGTCACAAAGAGCATCACATTCAATAACCTCCGTTGCCCGAACAATGGCACACAACATTATTTCAATGCTGAGAATGCGTTTATCGCCGTCTGTATCACAACAGATTTCGCACGAAACATCCTTGACACAATAATCAATCTCACCATCCATATTTTCACGAATTCCGTCAATTTCAAGTATCTCAGTAAATGGAACGCTGTGTTCCATACAATGAACAGTGCTTTCCTCGCCGTTGTCGCAGTACAAGGTTGAAACAAGCAGTTCGCCTTTGATAATGGCTTTGTTGTCAAGCAGCCGTAATTCCTCCGAAACAGGCTTGACCGAAAGTTTCAGAACTTCGCCCAAATCGGGCTTGCCGGACGGAACATCAAGACGTTCCCGAACCGAAAAATCACGCTCCGCCTCACAGCACGAATTGAAAATTTTCAGATGCTCGCATCGGGTCTGAATGGGTTCTGCCGAATCCACAGCCGTTGCAATGTCAATTTCGGTTTCGGCCGTCACCTTTATGTTCATTCCCACAACGGTTCTAAGATTCAGCTTGCGGCTGTTCACAAGAGTGTGTTCGGGAAGCTCACATTCCGCATCCGCAATCAGATTCATTCCCGGCTTTGCGCCCTTGACGTCAATTGTGTGATTAAAGGGATGCACAGTGGAAATTGACTTCACCTTGCCGATTACGTTGCCATCGGGAATGTAGAGTATATCAATGCGGATTGTTCCGCCCAGATGAACCTTGTCGGTCTGAACACTTTTTTCGGTTATGGCGGCTTCACAGCTTGAACGAAGCACCTTCAAAACGTCCGGCTTTATATCGGGAACAATTATGTCGCATTCTGCGGTGGTCTGACAGAATCGGGAGCATATTACCTCGGAGAGCTTTATATGCTCCTGTTGCAGCTTTATTGGCATATTTTCTTCTACCTCGCTTTTTTAATGTGTTTTTTTGTATATAGTTATGCCGAAAAATTGACGGATATGCTTTAAAATAAAAAATCACCCAAATCAATGTGGTCGGCTAAGAGAATATATATAAGAAGCGGAATCATCAAAGAATTATCATCATCAGAGTTCTCCATAAACAAAAAAATCAGAGCAATAATCAGCAAATCCTCCGCTTCAAGAAAGCCAAGAATCTTTTTTGTTTCGGGATTATAAATGTTTTTGGGAATAAAGCTACGCACAAATTCGGTTGGTTTGGCTGATTTGGGCTGATTATTCCTGTTTGGCAACGGCGTTGACCGTGGCTTTTCAGGCGGCTTTTCAGGGGAGTTTGCTGAAACCGGCTTATTTATCGGAATATGTGGGGACGAAGAAGATTTTTTTTGTTGGGGTGAGGCTTCATAACGGCGGTAAATTTCAGACACCCCCTTGGTCTTTCTGATTGAATGCCTTCAGGACATTGGCAATTTTCAACAGCTTTGATGCCTGTTCAAGTTTATTCTGACGGTTCTTTTTCAAAAAAGGCTTCAGGGCGTTCAGAAAAACGGTTTTGGGATTGTTGCTGTCGTTGTTCATTGTCTGTATTATGCTTGAAATCTTCATAATTGTGTTCATGTCAAGCCCGCCAAAGGCATCGGAAGGCGCAGAAGGCGCAGAAGTATTTTCAACGGCGTTCTGCCCAAACATATTAATTATATCCTGAATCTGAGCTTGACCGTCATCGCTGGAAAGCATCGTCTGAAGCTGTTCAATTGCATTTGAAAAATCCATATTATCTGCCAATTTCTGCACTTCCTTCCGGATTTATTTTACTTTTTGTTTATTATTGAATTGAGCTTTGCCATAAGCTCAGGATTCTGCGCCAGTTGTTTTGCCATATTGGGGTTATTTTGCAACTGTTGCTTCAATTGTTCTGCATCAAGATTCTTCAATTGACCGCTCATTTCCTTGCTGCTCATGGATTTTATTGCCGCTTCCGCCTGCTTCAACTGTTCGGGAGTCAGCTTGTCGCTGATTTGCTTCAAGCCGTTTGCAAGCATTTGGGGTGACAGTTTTGAAATCATTTCCTGAAGATTCATATAAACAAAAAAACTCCTTTCAGATTTGTTTCTATATTCAGTATATGAAATTTATATAAAATAGTGACAAATATTTAATATTGTGGTAATATATAACTCCATGGAGGTAACCAAATATGAAAATAATTGTATTCAGCGATTCACACAGAGATTTTAACCCGATGATGCAGGCAATCGAAAGAG